>JAUYEQ010000563.1 GCA_030691295.1 Bacteroidota bacterium | reverse complement strand
TTATTCATCAGGAAGCGAAATCGCCGGTTTCGCATTTTGGAGTACTGATCAATACCGGATCGAGAGATGAGGAGGCAAACGAACAAGGCATTGCTCATTTTATTGAACACGTAATTTTTAAAGGCACGCAAAAGCGCAGGGCATTTCATATTTTAAACCGGATTGAAGACGTTGGCGGCGAACTGAATGCTTATACCACCAAGGAAGAAACCGCTGTTTATGCCACTTTCCTCAGCGAATACTACCAACGCTCAATGGATCTGATCAGCGACATCCTGATTAACAGCACTTTCCCGACGAAAGAACTGGAGCTCGAAAAGGAAGTGGTAATTGAAGAAATCAATTCCTACAAGGACAATCCTTCGGAGCTTATTTTCGATGAATTCGAAGAAATCCTGTTCGACGGGCACCCGATTGCACGCAATATTCTGGGAACTCCCGAGCTTATTAAAACATTCAGCAAAAATAGTATCCTGAAATTTATGGATGAAAATTACCATACCGACCAAATTGTTTTGAGTTCGGTGGGCAATATCTCAATGACAAAATTCATTCATCTGGCGGAGAAATTCTTTGGCGCAATTCCGGAAAAAATACGCACAAAAAAGCGGTCCGATCAATATAATTACCGACCCGAAAGACGAATTATCCAAAAAGATACCTTTCAGGCGCATTGCATCATTGGCAATCTTGCCCCGAATATTTTCAGTCCGAAACGAATGCAAATGGTTTTGCTGAATAACATTTTGGGCGGGGCATCCATGAATTCGCGCCTGAACATGGTGCTGCGCGAGCGCAATGGCATGGCATACAATGTTGAATCAGGCTACACCGGTTATTTCGATACGGGCGAATTCAGCGTTTATTTTGGAACCGACAAGGAAAACATGGAGCAGGCGCTTCGGCTGGTAAACAAAGAATTCAGGAAAATAAAAGAACAGCCGATGGGGATTTTGCAATTAAGCCGTGCAAAAAAACAATTAATTGGTCAATTGGCCATTTCGACTGAAAACCGTGAAGATCTGATGCTTTCGATCGGGAAAAGTTACTTGTTTTTCGATCGGGTTGACACGCTGGAAACAATCTTCAAAAAAATTGAAGCGATTGGCTGTGCCGAAATACTCGAAATTGCAAACGAAATATTGGATGAACCACAAAGCAGTACTTTAATTTATCAGTAGCATGACCGATCCTGTTTTACTCGACCAGTATATTTTAAATCATATTTCTCCTGAAGAGGATTTTCTTCTTGAACTCGACCG
>JAUYEQ010000558.1 GCA_030691295.1 Bacteroidota bacterium | reverse complement strand
ATTCTACCTTATTCCTCAGATGGTTGGAGCTGGCGACCTTGTTGTACCACTTCTCGGATTACCTCACTGGATGGGTGTTGTGATCGTTGGTTCAATCGTTATTCTTATTGTTGCTACTGCCGGGATGACCTCTACGACCTATGTCCAGTTTATTAAAGGTGCATTATTGGTTGTTTTCTCAACAATCCTCACCATCTATATTTTAAACAACGGATTAACCCTCACGCCTAACGAAAATTACCACAAATTCATCCACACCGAGGCTGTAGTAACCAATGACACAATAGTTGGCGTATCTGATCCATCTTTTTTAGTTATAACGACTAAGGTTGTTGATAATATGGTTTTTGTAAAGCTTGAAAAAGAAGGATCAAGCTGCTGGTATAAACTAAACAAAACTGAAAGTAAGGCTACCCTTGAAGAAATGCTTTATACTTCTGAAACCGAGGATGGAACGAAGCTTTATAACGGCGCCCCTAAATCGGATGGTAAATTTTATCAGGTTGGGCATTTAAGTAAAATAATTGTTGACGGTAAGGAAGTTGAACAAACTGGTCCTGTTGGCCCCTTTGAATTCCTAACAACTATAGAAAATAGCGAAATCGTCCGTTTCTCCAAAAAAAATTTTAAAGATGGTGAAGAGAAAGTAACAGTCTGGTACCAGAATGTCACCAAGGGTGAAGATGTAATGAAACCAGGCCTTTTATACAAGCTTTCAAAAGCAGCCGGTGCTACAATCTGGGATAAGCTAAACTTCTTATCCTTAATGTTGGCCCTGTTTTTAGGGACTTCGGCTTTGCCGCATATCCTGATCAGGTATTATACGGTTTCCAGTCAGCGTGCTGCCCGAAAATCAACCATAGTTGCCATTGCCGTTATCGGGTTCTTTTACATTTTAACCCTTTATATGGGACTTGGCGCTATGATTAGCGGCGTACTCGATGTTGAAAGCAGCAACATGTCAGGTCCTTTGCTGGCGAAATCTATAGGAATTGGATTATTCTCAATTATTTCAGCCATCGCTTTTGCGACTGTACTTGGCACGGTCAGTGGACTGATTGTCGCTTCTTCAGGTGCAATTGCCCATGATTTTATTGACAAGTACCTTCAGATTCCAATGACAGATAAAGCAAAAGTAAATGCCGGGAAATTATCAGCCATTGGAGTAGGAATATTTGCTATATGCCTGGGGATACTGTTTAAAGGAATGAATGTTTCATTCCTGGTCGGCCTTGCATTCGCGGTTGCGGCTTCAGCAAATTTACCTGCAATTTTATTCTTGCTTTTCTGGAAGAAAACAACAGCCAAAGGTATCGCCTATTCCATTGTTGTGGGTATTGTTTCGTCAATCGGTATCATTCTGTTTTCGCCAACCATGTACGAAAAATATGGACTGATTGCAAAAAATGCCCCAATACCATTGGATAACCCCGGTATTATTTCAATCCCATTGTCAGTCATTACACTGATCGCAGTATCATTGCTGACGCAAAAACACAATGCCACAAAAGATTTTGACAGATAGAACAAATACTTAAGTTCGGGGTAAAAGCAGTCAGATTTTTCGAATGTGTCAAAGTAGAATAAGTAGAACAGAAAAAGCGGAACCCGGTTGCCCGGATTCCGCTTTTTGAATTTGCGTTAAAAATTCAGTTTCTCTGTTAAAACATATCATCTCCTCCTCCGCCTTCACCTTGTTGTTCCGAAGGAGCTTGTTTGTCCATTTTGTAATTGTTGATCTTGTAACTCAATGTAAGCATTACCACACGAGGTTCGCGCTGCATTTTGAATGTTGATTTGAAATTGTCGCCCAACGATGTTCCTTCGAATTTTGCTGTTCCCAAAATATCACGAACACTGAGTGTTGCCGAAAGTTTCTTTTTCATGAAATCCTGGCGGTACGACAAATTGGTAAAGATCATCGCTTTCTGTTCTCCCTGTGCCGAAACCGATGGGCCACGGTAGAAACCTGTTAGCTGCATGCGACTGTTTCCCGAGAATTTGATGGTTGTATTAAGGCGACCAGAGTAGTTGGTACTTTGTCTGTCAACCGATTTGCCCAGCACTTCGCCCTGAAGTTTGTAATTGTAAATACTGAAACTGGTGTTTACAAGCAACCATTTTGTCATGTTGATGTTCCCCATCAATTCACCACCCAATGATTGGTCGCGGTTCAGGTTTTGGGAACTCATCTCAAAAATGCCATCTTCTCTCAACTTCTGAACCTGGGTTATCAAATCATTGGTCGTTCGGTAAAAAGTTTCGAGTGAAACGAACGAATTTCCAAATTTCTTCATGTAGCTGAACTCATAGGAATCGGTGTATTCCGGTTTCAGGTCGGGATTACCAATACGAATGGTGTATTGGTTCATGTAATTCGGAAACGGATCGAGTTCACGGCCTCCCGGACGGTTAATGCGCCTGGAATAGCTGGTCATAAACTGGCTCTTATCCAACAATTCATAAGAAAAGTGCGCTGACGGAAAATAATCAAAACGGTCGAGTGTGTATGGAGTGATCGCGCTTGAATGATCGATGGAACGTTTGGTATATTCGCCCCTCAATCCAAGCATGTATTGAATGGCTTTTACATTTCCGGAGAAAGTTGAATAGATAGAGTGAATATCTTCTTTGAAATCCATATCGCTGGTATATTTAGGATCGTTGATATCAAAGTTTTTAAAATTAAAAATCTCTGTTTCACGCTCCACCCGGCTTTGAATACCGGTTTCAAATTTTGCCCCATTTTTGAGTGGCAGGGTATAATCAATTTTCAGGCGGTAATCATCCGAATTGTCGTCTTCGGTAGTCCTGACCTGAGAAAGTGCTTCGTTCCTCAGAAGGTAGTTCACATCAGATTTATACTCGCCGATGTTTTCATAGGAAAGTCCGTCGCGGTTGCGGTAATTAAAAGAACCTTCCAGCTTGTGGGTTCCCTGCTCATTAAATTTAGATAGAAAACTCGTTGTTAAGCTACCGTAATTTCCTTCCCGTGAAGAAATATTTTCCTGAATGGTATATAGGTCTAAATCGCCCGGAACCTGATATTCACGCATTTTTCCGCCGCCTTCACCACCAAAATTATATTTCCCGATTTCTGCTGAAACAGTTACCGAAGTATTATCGCTCAGAAAATAATCAAACCCACCTTTAAGTTGCTGCCCACCTCTGTTCTGATTACGTTTTCCT
>JAUYEQ010000553.1 GCA_030691295.1 Bacteroidota bacterium | reverse complement strand
AGATATTACAAGCCAGCAAAAAGCTTACATCCGGAACTATACAAGTAATATGGAGAATGCTTTGTATCAGGAGAAATTTGCAGGAATTGGTAACTATCATACTTTCCTGAACGATTCTTCTTTTATCGATTTTATGATTATCAACGAATTGGCCAAAAATGTGGATGGTTACCGACTAAGTTCATACCTGTACAAAGATAAAAATGGCTTGATGAATTGCGGTCCGATCTGGGATTTTAATCTCACTTACGGAAATGCTGATTATTACAATGGGTGGGTAACAACAGGGTTTCAGTATCAGGCCAATTTATACAATGATTTGTCTCAGAACCCATTCTGGTGGTCGAAATTATTGCGCGACCCATCGTATGTCACAAAATTAAAGAAAAGGTGGAGCTGGATTCGTAAACATGAACTTTCCGATCAGCGAATCGCATTTGTAATTGATAGTTTAACCAATTTAATTTCTGAAGAACAGGTTCGAAATTATCAGCGGTGGCCAATTATTGGTTTAAAAATATGGCCGAATTATTACGTTGGAAATAGCTACACATCTGAAGTTAGTTGGATGAAAAACTGGATAACCAGCCGGCTGGCATTTCTGGATCAGCAGTGGCCGTATAACTTTACCGGTTACGATAATCAATTCGTTTCCCAATCAATTTCAGTATTTCCAAACCCGTTTATAGACCGGTTAACTGTTCAGATTGCTGCCACCATCAATGGCGAGGGAACCGCCGAAATAGTCAGTTTGGGTGGAGTTTTGAAGCGAAAACAAAACATTGTCATTCAAAACGGACAAATCCAGCTTGATTTTTCAGGAAACAAATCTTTGATTCAAGGCATCTATATTTTAAGGATCAACCAGAACAATCGCGTTTTATTAACTGAAAAAATTGTGAAAAGGCCGTAAAATCTGTTTGATCTTTTTGCTCTAAGTAATTCGACAAATATAATGTCGTATATCAGAAAAAGAATAGAACGCGGATTCCCGCGGATTAAGCGGATACTCGCTGAAAATAATTTAAACGGATTGAAAACTGATTTATATTCATGCAAGCATGAATGATAAGAATATAAATATCTGAAAATCATTCCGACTTGTCGGAATTGAAATCCGTTTTAAATCCGCTATATCAGCGGAAATCCGCGTTCCATTTTTAGTCGTTCAAATTCAATTTTACGACATCTAATTGTTCTCATTGCTTATGACATTTTGTATGGGTAAAATGAAGCAAGCATTTTTAGGTGCAGAGCACCGAAATATAAACATATGTTATTTGTAGTATTGCGGTGCGCTGCACGTTACCAGCTTTTATCCACTTTTTTACTACAAATATTTCGCACCGCTGGTGCTGATGATCGCCAGTTGTGCGATTCCCGAAAAACTGACAATACAGAAAATCGGCGCTGCAACTGCGATCGACCACCGCGATTGACCACTGCGACTGCGACTGGGACTGACCACTTCCTTTTTCAACTTTACCATTTCCTTACTTCTTTTTCTTCTGAAGGACGAGCCGATTTCAGGGAATGTTTTTTGGTTATCTTTGCGCCAATTCATAAAAAAAGTCTGATGCAGGAAAAAATTCTTATCCTCGATTTTGGTTCACAATACACACAGTTGATTGGGCGGCGTGTGAGGGAGTTGAACGTTTATTGCGAAATCTATCCTTTTAATCATTTTCCGGCGATTGACGAAACCGTTAAAGGAGTCATTCTATCCGGAAGTCCCTTTTCTGTTCGCGATGCGAATGCACCGAAACCCGATTTGTCGCTGATTAAAGGCGAATTGCCATTGTTGGGCGTTTGCTATGGCGCACAATACCTGGCCCATTATTTTGGTGGTGAAGTGATGGCTTCCGATTCGCGGGAATACGGACGTGCCAAGCTCGGTTTTGTCGATTCTGCAAATGTGTTGTTTAAAAATATAAGCGAACAGACCCAGGTTTGGATGTCGCATGGCGATACCATCGAGCGCATTCCAGAAAACTATAAAGTAATTGCAAGTACCGCCGATGTTGACAAAGCAGCTTTTCATATAGAAGGCGAGCAAACGTTTGGTATTCAGTTTCATCCTGAAGTTTACCATACCACCGAAGGAACCCAGTTGCTTCATAATTTTGTAGTTGATATTTGTGGTTGCAAACAAGACTGGACACCGGATTCGTTCATCGAAGCAACAATAAAGGAACTTCAGGACAAATTGGGCGACGATAAAGTGGTACTTGGACTTTCAGGCGGAGTTGATTCTTCGGTTGCCGGAGTTCTTTTGCACCGTGCGATTGGTAAAAACCTGACCTGCATTTTCGTTGACAACGGCCTGTTGCGCAAAAATGAATTTCAGCAAGTGCTCGATTCTTACCAGCACATGGGTTTGAATGTAATTGGTGTCGATGCCCGTCAGAAATTCTGGGACGATCTGGCAGGAATTACAGATCCTGAAACAAAACGTAAAACAATTGGCCGCGACTTTATCGAAGTGTTTGATGTGGAAGCGCACAAAATAAAAGATGTAAAATGGCTGGCACAGGGTACGATTTATCCTGATGTGATCGAATCGGTTTCGGTAAACGGACCGTCGGCCACTATTAAATCGCACCACAACGTAGGCGGACTGCCCGAAAAAATGAACCTGAAAGTGGTTGAGCCACTGAATCTGCTTTTCAAAGACGAAGTTCGCAGGGTAGGGAAGGCGTTGGGTATTTATCCTGAACTGCTTGGCCGTCATCCTTTTCCGGGACCGGGATTGGGAATCCGCATTTTGAGCGACGTGACTCCCGAAAAAGTTGCGATCCTTCAGGAAGTTGACGCCATTTTTATCAACGGACTGAAAGAATGGGGATTGTACGACAAAGTTTGGCAGGCCGGGGCAATGCTGCTGCCTGTTCAATCGGTTGGCGTAATGGGCGATGAGCGTACCTACGAGAATGTGGTTGCCCTGCGTGCCGTGGCTTCAACTGACGGAATGACTGCCGACTGGGTTCATTTGCCGTATGAATTTCTTGCCAAAATGTCGAACGAAATCATCAACAAAGTTCGCGGTATCAACCGCATTGTTTACGATATCAGTTCAAAACCACCGGCAACTATCGAGTGGGAATAAAACAGTGGTCAGTCACAGTTTACAGTAAAAAGCGCTGCACTCAGCAAAGTTGAAGCGTTGCACTGAGCTTGTCGAAGCGTTGCACTGAGCTTGTCGAAGTGTGTGTGAAAAAGGAGGTTCGTTAGAGCCTCCTTTTTTCGTGTGAAAGATAGTGAGGGTTTAACTCCAAAGTGAAGCCTTCACATTTCATCGCTCTACCGACCCCAATGATTTCAGCACATCCAATCAATTTGTTTAAATTTCCCGAAGATATTTTGTGAAATCAGTCAGGTTGAACATAGAAATTCATAAATTTGAAAGGACTTATTAAAACTTGATATTGCGGGTATTCATTAAAAAAGGTGAATAAAATAAATCAAAAATGAAAAAGCAGATTTTTTTTAGATTGGCATTGATTTGCCTTGTTTTTGTTTCCTGTAAGAAAGAAACAGTTAATTTGCCATTTGCGATTGAAGGAATCAAAATGGAAAACTATCCGAAAGTAGATGGTTCCACTTCTACCGACCCATTAAACAGGTTAATTGCGTGTAAATTATTAGG
>JAUYEQ010000547.1 GCA_030691295.1 Bacteroidota bacterium | reverse complement strand
AACACCCTGATTCCGGGATTTAAAACAATTTCGCCCAATCAGCCCGATATGTTCCAAAAGCTAAACAAGTTACGCGAAGCAAAAAAGGAGATTGATGCGTTTGAATACAGCAATCCGGAGGAAATTCAGGCGGGAATGTTGGTCGAACATCAACGTTTCGGGCGGGGAAAAGTGTTGCAAATGGAAGGAAATGTGCCGGATATAAAGGCAACCGTGTTTTTTCAGAATGCAGGAAAAAAACAACTTTTATTAAAATTCGCTAAATTGCGGATAATTAGTTAGTTTTGCAGAGTGAAATCAACTCAAACAGTTTTTGATCTTTTTTTTGACATGAAAACTTTTTTGCTTTTATTTGCACAAGATTCGTCTTCATCCTGATTATCTGTACCTATTACCCATTTGAGATAACAGCCTGATTTTTAAGAAAAACTTTATTTATTTACATGGATTACAATTCTGATCGCAGTAAGTTGCCCTTGCCTGAGTATGGCAGAAACTTACAAAACATGGTCAACCACATCATGACCATTGAAGACCGAGATGAGAGGAACAGGGCAGCAAGAACCATTATAGACATAATGGGAACAATGTATCCGTACCTACGGGACATCAACGATTTTAAACACAAGCTTTGGGACCATCTGGCAATCATGTCTAATTTCACATTGGACATCGACTATCCTTACACCCCGCCGGCACCCGAATTTTTCAATAGTCCTCCGGAAAGAATTCCGTACAGTAACAATAAGATTAAATACCGTCATTACGGAAAAACCATCGAGATACTGCTGGAAAAGGCTGCTGTTTATGAAGATGAAAACGACCGCGAGCTCTTAATCAAACTGATTGCCAACCACATGAAAAAAAGTTATATCATGTGGAACAAAGATTCGGTAACCGAAGACAAAATATTAATGGATATTGAAGAAATGACCAAAGGTAAAATTCAGTGTTCCGATATGCAACTCGCCGAAACCAAAGACATCTTATTCAGGAGCAAGAAAAAAATTAGCCCTGTGCCGGAAAATCTCCAGAGACGAAAATTCCAGAAACCTGATGACCGAAGCAAACAACAACGGTAGGGCATGGAGCACTGAGCATGGAGTAAGCCAATTGAACACTGAGACTGAATACTGAGACTTTTTTTAATGGCAACTTTTAAAATCGAAGGTGGCAAACAGTTAAGCGGCGATTTGTTCCCTCAGGGGGCAAAAAACGAAGCGCTTCAGGTAATCTGTGCAGTGCTTTTAACGTCCTCAAAAGTTCATATTTCAAATATTCCTGAAATACAGGATGTCATCAGGTTAATCGAAATACTCACCGAACTGGGAGTAAAAACGGAACGCGTAAGCAAAGGAAATTACATATTTCAAGCAGATCAGATAAAACTTGATTACCTGAAAACCGAACTTTTTGCACGAAAAGCATCCAGTCTTCGTGGTTCAATCATGATTCTGGGACCACTTTTGACACGTTTCGGAATTGGTTACATTCCACAACCGGGCGGCGACAAAATCGGCAGAAGACGGCTGGATACCCATTTCACCGGACTTCAGAAACTTGGGGCTACATTTACGTACAATCCCGATCAGCATTTTTACAGCGTTCAGGCAACCAAACTCAAAGGCAGTTACATGCTGCTCGACGAAGCATCTGTTACCGGAACTGCCAATATTGTGATGGCTGCTTCGATGGCAGAAGGCACCACCACCATTTACAATGCCGCCTGCGAACCATACATACAGCAACTTTGCAAAATGCTAGTTTCGATGGGTGCAATAATTGAAGGAACCGGCTCAAATCTGCTTACAATAAAAGGAGTAGCTTCACTAAACGGTTGCTTGCACAAAATACTGCCCGACATGATTGAAGTGGGCAGTTTCATCGGTCTTGCTGCAATGACCAATTCTGAAATTACCATCAGAAATGCCGGAATACAACATTTGGGAATCATTCCTGAACAATTTAAACGGATGGGCATTTACGTGGAAGAACGCAACGACGATTTGTACATTCCGGCTCAGGAACATTATGAGATTGAAACATTTATTGATGGTTCTATCATGAACATTGCCGATGCGCCATGGCCAGGGCTGACTCCGGATTTACTGAGTATTTTCCTTGTGATTGCCACGCAGGCCAAGGGAAGCGTGCTCATTCACCAAAAAATGTTCGAAAGTCGCTTGTTTTTTGTCGATAAACTGATTGACATGGGTGCACAAATTATTCTTTGTGATCCGCACCGCGCAACCGTAATCGGTCTCGACCACAAATATATGCTCAGGGCTACCAACATGACTTCGCCAGATATCAGGGCGGGAGTTGCTTTGCTGATTGCAGCATTATCGGCACAAGGCACCAGTAAAATTTCAAACATTGAGCAAATTGACCGCGGTTATGAAAATATTGACGACCGCTTAAACGCCATCGGTGCACGAATTACCCGAACCGAATAACTTAAATCAGGAATTTTTTGGCTATTCAGAAATGAAATCCAACAATGATAATATGTCCTGTTTTGTTAAAGTTTTCAAACAGAAACTTCTGATTTAACCATCGTATTGTTGATTTGTTACTTTTGTGATTTACAATTGAAAATTTACTTCGAAATAAATACAATATGAAAATGAAATTAACACTTATTTTTGCCATGATTTTCACTTTGGTAACCATCACTCACGCAGCCAGTCCGGGCAACGGATCAATACAAACAAAAGAAGCAACCATCGGATTGAACATTGGGAACAAAGCTCCTGAAATAAGCGAAAAAAACCCTGACGGAAAAGAAATAAAACTATCATCACTTAAAGGCAAATTGGTGCTGATAGATTTCTGGGCAGCATGGTGTGGTCCTTGCCGGCACGAAAACCCCAATGTGGTAGCGACCTACGAAAAATTCAAAGACTCGAACTTCAAGAATGGCAAAGGATTCACGGTTTACAGCGTTTCGCTCGACAAGGATAAATCAGCCTGGCAAGCTGCCATCAATGCCGATAAACTTATTTGGGAAAATCACGTGAGTGACCTTCAGGGATGGAATTCAAAATATGCCGCAGTTTATGGTGTTCGCGGAATTCCGGCCAGCTTTCTGATTGACGGAGACGGCATTATCGTTGGTAAAAACTTACGTGGCCCGGCACTTGCTCAGGCGATTGCAGCTTTTTTGAAATAAAAATACTATTCATGAAAAGTAAAAAGGGCAATCCGTATTATTCGGACTGCCCTTTTTACTTTGCACCTTCAAGGTTGTCAGTTATCAATTATTTAAGATGCCAAATTGGCAATTGTATCCCAATGGCAGTATATTTGCAACTCGAAAATCGAAATTTTAAAATTCAGTTACAATGACAGAAGATAAAGACAAAGTTAACGCAGAACTTGAAAATGAAACGCCGGATTTAAACGAACAGCAGGAAGAACCGGCACAAGAAAAAAAAGAAACAAAAAAAGAGAAAGTACACAAACATTCAAAGGTTGAAGAACAACTTGAAAAAACTGAATTGGAATTACTTGAGTTGAAAGACAGGCACATCCGCTTGCAGGCTGAGTTTGATAATTACCGGAAACGCACATTAAAAGAGCGCATGGAATTATTGAAAACAGCCAGTGAAAGTCTGTTAATCAGCATCTTGCCTGTTATTGACGATTTCGACCGTGCCATGCAAACCGTAAATCTGGAAGAAAAAAACAGTCACATCAAAGAAGGTGTACAACTGATATACAACAAATTTCAGGAATTCCTGAAACAAAACGGAGTAAAGGAAATTGAGGCAAAAGAGCAGGATTTCGATACTGATCTGCACGAAGCGATCACTAAAATACCCGCACCGACGGAAGAATTAAAAGGGAAGATTGTAGATGTGGTTCAAAAAGGTTATTTCCTGAACGACAAAGTGATACGTTTCTCAAAAGTAGTTATAGGCGAATAAGCCTGATATATTTGATTTAAAATGACAAAACGCGATTTTTACGAAATTCTGGGTGTCAGTAAAACAGCGACAGCTGACGAAATAAAGAAGGCATACAGACAAAAAGCCATTCAGTTTCATCCTGACAAAAACCCGGGAAATAAAGAAGCCGAGGAAAAATTCAAAGAAGCTGCCGAAGCCTACGAGATATTAAGCAGTCCTGAAAAACGTCAGCGATACGATCAGTACGGACACAAAGGAGTGGGCAACAATCAGGGATTTGGCGGACACGACATGTCGATGGACGATATTTTCTCGATGTTTGGCGATGTTTTTGGCGGCGGCGGATTTGGCGGCGGATTTAGCGGTTTCGGAGGCGGCTCGCGCAGTCGTGGCCCGCGTCAGCACCGCGGATCTGATCTTCGGGTAAAAGTAACACTGAATTTAGGCGAGGTTTTAAATGGCGTTGAGAAAAAAATCAAGGTTAAAAAATATGTACCTTGCAAGCATTGCAGCGGAACCGGAGCACAGGGCGGATCTTCGTATTCAAATTGTTCAACCTGTAAGGGAAGCGGGCATGTAACCCGTATTCAGAATACAATGCTCGGGCAAATGCAAACCACTTCTGCCTGTCCAACCTGCAATGGCGAGGGGCAAATCATCACCAATAAATGTGTGCATTGTCAGGGCGAAGGAGTTGTTCGGGATGAAGAAGTCATTTCAATAAGAATTCCGGCAGGTGTTGGAGAAGGAATGCAGCTAAATGTTGCAGGAAAAGGAAATGCAGGACGGCGCAGCGGCATCAACGGCGATCTTTTTGTGGTAATTCATGAAGACGAACATCCTGATTTGATCAGGGACGGAAACAACCTGATTTACGACCTTTATGTGACTTTCCCTGAAATTACATTGGGAGCAACCAAAGAGATTCCAACTGTTGACAGCAAAGTAAAAGTAAAAATTGAAGCAGGTACGCAACCCGAGAAAATACTTCGCCTGCGTGGAAAAGGCTTACCAGATGTAAATGGTTATGGAAAAGGAGATTTACTAGTTCGTGTTCATGTTTGGATACCGAAAAAAGTAAGTTCAGAAGAACGCAAATTACTCGAAAAACTTCAGACTTCGACCAACTTTATTGATGGCCCTGATCAATCGGACCGTAATTTCTTTGAAAAAGTAAGAGATATTTTTGATTAGAACTTTTGCTGAAATACTTAAAAAAGCTACCGGAAGAATGAGACAACAATCTCTTTTCCGGTAGCTTTTTTTATGCTGGCACTATTCAAAAATCTTTAACGAATCGAGTGCTGCCTTGTATTTCCGGGCATTTTCGTTGTGACCTGCCAATGTTTTCGAGAAATTATGATATCCCGAAAAATCTTCTCGTGCACACATATAAATGTAGGGCGTGTCTGCTGCATTTAACACGGCATCAATACTCCCTGATTCTGGGAAATTGATGGGACCGGGTGGTAAGCCCGGATTTCTATACGTGTTATAGGGTGAATCAACCTCAAGGTGACTATGCAGCACACGTTTAATACGGAAGTTACCCAATGCAAATTTAACCGTCGGATCAGCCTGTAAAGGAATTCCGCGTTTAATACGGTTCAGGTACAAGCCGGCAATAATTGGTTTTTCGTCTCTTCTGTTGGTTTCTTCCTGAACAATTGATGCAATGGTCATAACTTCCTCACGTGTTAATCCCATATCGTTGGCTTTCTGGATCCTTTCCTTTGTCCAAAAGCGTTTGTATTCCATCGACATCCGCTCCATAAACTGATCGGCAGTGGCAGTCCAGTAAAACTCGTAGGTATTTGGGATAAACATACAATGAAAAGTATTTTTATTGAATCCGTATTTCTCATGAATGGCCGGATCGTTAAACTTCCCAATCAACTCAGCCGAATCGGGTTCAATGTATCTGGATACAGCACCGGCCAATTCCTCCAAAAATCGCAGATTATTAAAAGTTACCTGCACCGGTATCTGGTTCCCTGATTTTAACATATTCAGAATCTCATTTGTATTCAAACCTTTGTCGAGTAAATATTTACCCGGTTTAATTGATACTGCATACTTTTTCTGCTTGGCCACCCAGTTAAAAGCCTTGTAGTTGGCAATGATCCTGTGCTTTTTCAAGCTATCTATAACCTGCTCATAAGTTGCATCAATTGGTATGATGATACTTCCTGGCGTTTGGATGTTCGCATGAAAAATGTAACGGTACAACTGAAACCCGCGAAATCCGGCTCCTGCAATTGCAATAATAAAAATAATAACGAACCATTTATTCAATCTGGGAAACAGCATAATCCTGCATTTATTTATTAAATCCATTTTAATCAGGTTTTTTCGATAAAAATAATGATTTGTTCCGAAGTACCTATATTCGGGGCAAAAGTACAAAGTAAAAGGCAACTACAAAATCCCGCATTAAATGCCAGATCCTATTTTTGTAATCTTTATCTTAATTTCAGAATGAAAGAAATGTAGCACAGCACGGTTTGTCTTAATTTGCTTATTTTCGTAACCTATTAAACACGATATCAAAACATTTCTATATGCATCAGGTAAATTTAGCTGAAGATATTTATTTCCTCGGGTTCAACGACCGAAGAACGCATCTGTTCGAAAATTTATGGCCTATTCCAAACGGAGTATCCTATAATTCATACTTAATAGTTGATGAAAAAATTGCACTGATCGACACGGTAGAACATTCTTTTATTGACGATTACCTCAGCCAAATCGAAATCCTGACCAACGGTCGACCGGTCGATTATCTGGTGATCAACCACATGGAGCCGGATCATTCAGGAGCATTGAAAGCAGTGGTGGCCAAATATCCGAAAATTACGCTTGTTGGCAATAAAAAGACATTCGACATGGTTGCCAATTATTATATGGTAACAGTAAACACGCTTGAAGTTTACGATGATTCGGAATTGCCACTTGGAAAGCATCAGTTGAGATTTGCCACCAGTCCGATGGTTCACTGGCCTGAAACCATGGTGAGTTACGAAATCAGCAGCAAAATACTTTTCACGGGCGATGCTTTCGGGAGTTTCGGCACACTTGACGGCGGAATTTTCGACGATGAACTGAACCTCTCGATGTATGAAGAAGAGTTGATGCGGTATTATACCAACATAGTAGGTAAATATTGTCCGCATACACAACGGGCATTGAAGAAAATTGAAAGTATAGATGTAAAAATGCTGGCAGCAACGCACGGACCGGTTTGGCGCACCAACTTGCAATATATTCTCGAACGCTACGAAAAATGGAGTTCCTACGCCACCGAAACCGGTGCGGTAATTGTTTACGGTTCGATGTACGGGAATACAGCGAAAATGGCTGATGTAATTGCCAGACAGCTTGCAGTTCGCGGTGTGAAAAATATTCGGGTTTACGATGCTTCAAAAACCCATGCATCATACATCATCAGCGATATTTTTAAATACAAGGCATTCATTATTGGAAGTGCTGCTTACAACAACGAATTATTTCCTTCAGTAGAAAGTCTGGTAACCAAAATTGAGCAC
>JAUYEQ010000326.1 GCA_030691295.1 Bacteroidota bacterium | reverse complement strand
ACTTTACCATTTTCCCCTTCGTTGCGCGGAATGGGTGTAACAATTATTGGTGTAGCGCCTTTTGCTTTGGCCTCGCGAACCATTTTCCGGAGATACCAGCCATAACTGTGTACCACCTCGTGCTCTTTGGTCAGAATATTGTCAATTTCTTCGGTCTCCTCACCCACTCCTTTGATGGTTCCGCGGGCACGGCTGTAGTCGTTAATGGCGCTTCCGTCGTTGTGACCAAACTGCATCAGCACAAAATCACCCTTTTTAAGTTCTTTCAAAACTTCATTCCACAAGCCTTTGGTTTGGTAAGTGCGGCTACTGGTTCCGCCCAGCGCGTGATTTTTAACCACAACTTTGCTCGTATCGAAATACTGCTGAAACGGATCGCCCCAGCCCCACAAGCCGCCAGCACCATTGCCCTGGCCATTTTTCACGGTCGAGTCGCCAATAGTAAATACGGTTGGTTTTTCTTTAGCCTGAAGACCAAACTGAAAGATTAGGCAAATAAATGTGATTAGTAATATCTTCTTCATTTTAAACTTTTTTACCACAGATTACACAGATTTTCACAGATTTAAAAACTATGTGTTCTATTTGCCTATTTGTTTATTTTCATTTTACTTCAAACACAAAATTCGTCGAGGTCATGAACTTTCCACCCTGCGTAGCCACAAACAGATGCGTTGACTTTCCGTTTTGCATCAGGATTTGTGGGCGTTCGAACCTGCCATATTTCTTCAGATGCGACGGTGCCAGTGGTTGCTGCAAATAATGACTGTAGCCGAAATAGCTGATCTTTGGTTCCGACCAGTGAATGCCATCCTTCGATTCGAGGATGATGCCCACTTCGTGGTCGAAACGCCCCATGTCGCGCGCCAGCATGTAATACCGTCCATTTTCCATGAAAACATTGCCATCTTCCAATTGTCGGTTATTTCCGAATTTTGAATAATCCAGAATCGGGTTTCCTGAATATTTTATGTATGGCCCCTCCAATTTATCGGCAATGGCCAACCCGTATTTGCGGTTTCCGCGAATGGCAGGATCGACCGGATGATCATACTCTTCCGTATTCCACGATTTGTAGTACAGCCAGTATTGCCCGTTCGGATGTTTCAAAAATGCCGGATTCGAGGTACAATGATCGTCCCACGAACCTACCGAACCCACTTCAAGCAAAGGTTTATCCGGTCGCACCCATGGGCCGGACAACGAGTCGGCGGTGGCCAGGCCGATGCGTTTGGTATCTGTCTTCTTATTTGAATTGCCGATGTAAAACAGACAGTACTTTCCGTCAACCAGCTGAATGTGCGGATTATGGCAGGTTGTTCCATCGAAAAAACCTTCGCCACGCGGGGCAAGAATTGTTTCAATTTCAGAATACGGACCTTCAGGTTTTTCTGCCACGGCATGGGCAATTTCCGAACTGTTAATCCAACCTCCCATTCCTTTCTTGGAATCCCAGCGTGAAAAGAACACGTGTATTTTTCCGTCCGGAGCCACAATCGGACTGGTTCCCCAAACGTAATATCCTTCCAGTTCAAGTATTCTCCCCAATTGTTTCAGGCGTTTGGCAAAAGCAGAAATGTCTTTTTTTGAATAGGTTTTATCCGGAATTGCGGCAAAACCAGCGATTCCGGAAGTTAATAAAGCACCTCCGGCAAAAAAGGTTTGTTGGATGAATTTTCGTCGCGACAAACCCCAAGCCCCCTCTAACTCCCCCACAAGGGGGCGGACACGGTCGCGTTGGTTTTGCATATTATTGAAACTTTGATCGTCAGCCATTTTCTTTTTAGAATTTGGTTTTATGTTTGCGGCGCTTACAGCATTCTGTTTCAATCATCATTTGCCAATGCGCCTTGTTTTCTTCGTTTCTTTATCCACGGGTTCCGTTTCACTACACCCGCGGTTATTCAAATTTCACCCTTTCAGGGTACTGCTTTATCGCGTAGCGATTTTAGTATTGTAGAAACGATCATCAAGGGAAATTTATACCGCGTAGTGGTTAAACTTCAATGCTTAATTTGATTTCTACATGCGGCACATACAGCGTTTTGTTTCAATCATCTTTGTTGAATGCGCCTTGTTTTATTCGTTTCTTTAACCACGGGTTCCGTTTCACTACACCCGCGGTTATTCAAATTTTACCCCGTTGGGGTGAATACACTCAACTTTCAATGAGCTAGCATCTATAATCACCAAAGACCTGCCCCCTTCCCTATTGGGGAAGGGATGGGGATGGGGATATTCCAAAATAAAAATACAGTGTTCGTTTTACGGGTTTGTCCATTTTGTTGAATTCGCCCATTGGTCCAAGGTTCCAGGTATCGTTGCTAATGCCCATGGCCAGTTTGGTACCAACCGGTGGAATGGCATCCAGAAACGAAATGTCGCCAACCGGCAATTCCGGGTAATTTTTCGGACCTGAAATTCCGTAGAAATTAAACAGGCGCACAAAGAGATCATCATCCTGCGCTACCACGGAAAATTTGCCGTCAACCGTATTGAATTCCATCCATGACACTTCAGAAAAATAGCCTTTGAATTGCGGCAATCCCCAACTGTTATCGGCTGGCAAACGGTTGTTGTACATGCGCTGGTACACATCGAGCACACCACCGGCAGTACGGTTTTTCCATACATGCGCCGGCCCTTTGCCCAGCCATTTGGCGCCAATCACATCCGATTCCGGAAAATCAAAACTGATTCCGCAGAATTTCTGCTCGACCGCCACCTGATATTCGTAATCCATCGCCAGCCAACCACTGCTGAACATGGTCCAGATTACTTTTTTCATATCGCCGGAATAACTCATTTCCAACGAATAGCTTTTGTCGGTTTTTACAGGTTTAATGCTTTCCAACCGAGCATTTCCACTCACCAAAACCGGCCCGTTTCCAAACGGAAGTGGCAAGCCTAAATCGTTGGCGACCTTCCGGATTTTGCCGTCTTTTTTACTGAAAGTCACCGCAATTCCGGAGGCTTTCAGGGTATAAAGACTATCATTTTCTGTTAGTTCTGCATTGCCTGTTTCTTTGGATAAATCGCCCGATTGCTGCTCAATGGGCAAAATATTGTCGGCTTCAATTCCGGCAGCTTTTAACTTTTCGCGCTGCTGCTTTTCCTGTTCGCTGATGTCCATTTTCACGAGTTGCGAAACAGCGCGCAGGTTGCCTCCAATTTTCCAACTGTAGCAATAAATTTCATCGCCCGAACGGTCAAACACTTTCAGGTAAAGGGCATCGTATTTTTTGTAGTCGGAAGGGAGACCGGAGTCCGAAGACCGGAGACCGAAGTCGAGGAAGCCTTGTTCCAGAGGTTTGACATCAGGGCTGGCAAGGATACCGCTTTTCATAACCTTATGCGAAGCTTGGCGATCAGTCACCGTGCTGAAATTCACCAGTTGCCATTCAAAACGGCAATCTTTCAGGTTCGTAAAATGGTAGCGGTTTTCAATCGGAATTTTACCGTCGAATTGCTCCGGAAGTTTTTTTATGCTGATTTTTACCGGGCAATAAATTTCGCGGATGGCGTAAAAACTGCCTTCTTTTTCGCGGTGAGGACCAAGCACTCCATCGGGTGCATTTAACCGGTTGACATCAATAAATCCGTTCAAATCGGTGCGGACGATACCTTCATCTCCTAAAACCCAAAGAAAACCTCCACCGGCATTGGGCGTTTTCCAAAAAAGTTCCCAGAAATCTTCCAGTCCGGCAGCGCCACCGCCATCGTCCTGCGCATGCAGAAACTCGGTAGGCATGTATATTTTGCCTTCTGCAAATATTTTTTTCGAGCTGTAATACGTTTCGTAGTGGTTGCAATCGATGCCATTAAAATCGTTTCCGGGTCGGTGATGCGCATGAATAACCGGCCGGTTCGATTTGTCGTAAATGGCAAAATCATCGTCCAATTCCTTGTTGGTTCCGCCTTCGTTTCCGTTGCTCCAGAAAATAATCGAAGGATGATTTAAGTCGCGAATCACCATTTCTTTAACCAGCTTCGCTCCGGGAGCTGTGGCGTAGGCATTTTGCCAGCCCGCCAACTCGTCGAGTACATACAAACCCAGCGAATCGCAGTAATTGAGGAAACTTTTGTCGGGCGGATAATGCGCACAACGCACCGCGTTCATGTTCATGGCTTTCATCAGCTTCACATCGTCCAGATTGATCTGATTGTTCAAGCAACGGCCGGTTTCAGGCCAGAACGCATGACGGTTGATGCCTTTCATCTTGATTTTAGTTCCATTCAGATAAATGCCATCGCCCTGCCGGATTTCAATCGTGCGAAAGCCAAATTTTTCGGTGGTGCGATACAATTCATTTTTGCCGTCCTTCAGCGAAACACGAACCGAATAACGGTTGGGCGTTTCGGCAGTCCAGCAGTCTGGACTGGCAACTTTGCAGTTTAAAGTAATAAGCGAATCGGTACTGTTTGCGGCTGCATTGCAGGTGGCAACCACTTTATTTTGTGCATCCAGCAATTCGGCGACCACATTTCGTTTTCCTTTCAGGTTTTTGGGGAAAACATCCATCGCGAATGAACCGTCGGCTTTGGCATCGATGGCAACCCTTTCCAGGTGTTCCTCCGGAAAAGCTTCGAGGTAAACCGGACGGAAAATTCCGCCAAACACCCAGTAATCGGCAAAACGCTCGGCACTGTTCACCGACTTGTCGGCTGACATTTTGCTGACAGTAGCTTCGAGCAAATTTTCCTTCCCGAATTTCAGCTTATCGGTAATGTCATACTTGAATTGGTAAAACGCGCCCTGATGAATATCTCCTGCCAGTTGTCCGTTGATTTTCACTTCGGTGTCGGTCATCGAACCTTCGAAGACAATAAAAACCTTTCGGTTTTTCCAGTCATCCGGAACCTGAAACGCATATTTGTACATTCCTTTTTCGTCGGCAAACTTAAATTTTTTGCCATAGGTGCGGTAATCGCGACCATAATCGTACTCGCCAAAACCCTGCTGTTCCCAATGTGACGGCACTTCAATCTTCGACCAGACTCCGCTGTTTCGTCCTGATGTGCAGAAAAACTCCCATGTTTTGGTGTGGGTGTTGTCGGTTCCCGAAAGGAAAAGGGTTTGCTTTTGGGTTGGAGCTGAGCTTTCAGCAAATCCAAAATTCAGAAATAAGAGAAAAAGATAAATTAGGTTATCAGATTTCATTCAAAAATATTATTATTAATTAATTGATTATTAAGCGTTCTCATGGAACTCCATGTCAGGAGGATTCCACTTCAAACTATATTTTCATTCCTTTTTGTGCCGCCTCCTTTGAAATTAATTCCGCGGCATGTTCGTTTCATGTTGCTTTTTTGATTATAAAATTATGCGGCGCATACAGCTTTATTTTTCAAACTTCATTGTTGGATGCGCCTTGTGTTCACTTGTACTTTTATCCACGGGTTCCATTTCACTACACCCGCGGTTATTCAGATTTTACCCTTTCAGGGTACTGCTTTATCGCGTAGCGATTTTAGTATTGTAGAAACAATCATCAAGGTAAATTTTTACCGCATAGCGGTTAAACTTCAATTCTTAATTTGATTTCTACATGCGGCGCATACAGCTTTATTTTTCAAACTTCATTGTTGGATGCGCCTTGTGTTCACTTGTACTTTTATCCACGGGTTCCATTTCACTACACCCGCGGTTATTCAGATTTTACCCTTT
>JAUYEQ010000544.1 GCA_030691295.1 Bacteroidota bacterium | reverse complement strand
AAACGTTATTCGATGTAGATAAATTACCTGTTCAGGCAGATCTATTCAGCGTAACTATCTGATTTTATATGCAATAAAATTTTAAAAACTGATGATTCAGAAACTTTCGGATGGCAGTGTAGAATTATAACTTTTTTTTCTCTTTTTTCGATAGGGTATTTGCAGGTTTATGTGTTTAGTCATTAAATCAAGCTACAAATGACCGAAGATACCTTCCATAAAATACTAAGCAACTCATCAGTGGATGCGTTATGCGGCCATTTTCATCGTTGCTTTAACCTTGGGTTTTATGGCCGATCTTTTATTGAACCGTGAAACCATTTCTCCGACAAGCCAACACATCGAATACAGTTCTGAAAAAGGCAGTGTCTCCAAAATCCATCTGGAAGACGGGTCAACCATTTGGCTGAGTTCTGGCACAAAATTAAAGCTTGACAAAAACGATTCAGGAGAAACTACCGCCCGGCTTGATGGTGAAGCCTATTTCGACCTTATTCCCGATGCCGACCGGAAATTCACCGTTGACCTGGGGCAATTTAAAGTCAGGGATATTGGAACCATTTTTAACATACGCGCTTACGAATCGGAACAAACCATTTCCACCACATTGGTGGAAGGCCGGATTGACCTGATCAAAAACTCCGCCGAATCTTTCCTCACCGTAAAGCCGGGAGAACTGGTCAACTACGATAAATCAAACAGAAATATAGTGGTCCATCAACAAGACCCATCTATTGTTACAGCCTGGACCGAGGGCAAATTCGTGTTTATCGATCAACCACTCTCCGAAATCTGCAAAGAGCTGGAAAACTGGTACAACATTGAGATACAAATCACCGACCCCAAACTAGTCGCCAGTTGCCAGTCGCCAGCTTTCAGATCATTTCACCAGCCAAATTACCGGGTGCCTAACCGGAACATTTCGAATCACTTCAGGGTGAGTCGGGTTGGCAGGCAAGCGGAGAAAGGTGTTGATGTATTCCTTATTTTGATACGCCAATCCTGAAAAAAGTAATGAAGATTGACGAACCGGCCATTCTTCCCAGATGTAAATGTCTTTGGCAAACGGCCATTTCGATTTGTCGGCGATAAACGGGAAAATATATTCCATTCCTTTTTTCAGGGATTTTCCGTCAGGAGTCTGAAATTCCCATAAGTTGTCGTCCGAAGTGGACAATATCTCTGCGAGATTGCACATGGCATCGATGTTGAACAACGAATAGCCGTAAGGTTTGGTGCGTCTCAATTCCTGTGGAAAACTGCCATCGTCGGCCATTTGAGTTGGAAGGAACACTGTTTTGAATCGATCAGTGCACATGTTGAGGACTTCTTTATTTCCGGTCAGATCGGCCATTGCCGCAGCGGTAACCGCCCAGCAGGTTCCATGATTATTCTTGGCATTCATTTCGTCAATTCCGTACTGATGGGTAGACATCCAGTTCAGGAATTCGGCAAACCATGCTTTTATCGGTTGAAGCTGTTCAGGAGATAGCCCTTTGTTGGATTCCAGCACTTTGACAGAACGAACTACTTCCACAAAATGATAGGCATCTATCAACCCAATTCCGCGACCGGTAAACCTGCCCCAAATGGCTTGCGCATAAAGCATATTCGGGTTCATGCGGGTTTCCGGAGCCACAAACCACGCGTTTAGGTGTTTCAAAACCTGATCGGCATATTTTTGTTTTCCGGTGAACAGCCAGGCCGAAGTCAGTGTGGCCGAAATCTCGCTCAACCGAATCATGGCATGACGATGGGCAACGAAATTATCCGGATTGGTTTGCCCGTCTTTCTGAATGTATGGTCCGCTTGGATTGTCCGGATCGGGCCACCAGTAGTCGCCCTCCGAGTAAAAATCATTTTTGCCGCCTGCACTTCGTTTGCAGGATGAATCGGTTACAGTAACCGGACTTTCTTTCATCAATTGCTCTGCTTTGGAGATGGTTTCTTTCCGGATATTTTCGATGATCCGTTGAGCCAAACTGATATTTTTTCGCAAATATTCAGGACCAGTATTTTGCGCCGTAGCTTGTGGTTTTACCGGATTCGCTTTTCTGGAAGGCTCGAAACTTCCGGCAGATTTAGTTTTATTTGATCGTTTGTTTCCTGAAATGTCGAGGCCGATTTGTGGATCGTCGTTCAATTCAGGAATATCCAGGATGCGAATTGGAGCACTCACTTTTCCTTCCGAAATTCGTTTTTCAGGCTGAAAGAATCCTTCAGAATTTTTTAGAATTGCTGTATTGGTGGTATAAAATCCTGCAAGATTTTGGTTTTCAGAATCCTGAAAGGCATTTCCATCGAAAGTTTCTTTGCCAGTCAGGTCATCCAAAACAGGAGCTGTGGATTTAAAAAACAGGTTATTTGTCAACTGCACCTCCGCTGGCTGAAAATCTCCCTTTCCGCCCAGTTTCATCGATCCCGAATTGGCAAAAGTATTGTGTGCAATCACAATGTTTTTCAGGGGATCAACTTTGTAGTTTTCAAGTTTGATTGTCCAGTAATTTCCGGTTTCGAAGTAATTGTTGTAAACCATCTGGTTCTGACCTTCCTTGATGCGCAGTCCGGCACCTTTCAGGAAAAAGTTGCCATAAACCACATTGTCGCTGCCATGTCGAAGGGTGAAATGAGATTCGCCATTGTCGTCGAAGGTATTGTAACGGTAAATATTTTCGCGTGCTTTCGACGAAATCACTTCGCCATCGCCGTTGCAGCGATAGAAATAGCAGAATTCAACAATCGTGTTTTACGAGTTATTATCAACATAAAGGCTAAACCAGCTCGTGTGATCACCGCCTACTTTGATAGAACCATGAAAGGAAAATCATGAAACTCAAAATTGACGAAAAAGCTGATGCTCTCTATCTGCGCCTGGATGATTCCAAGGTAGTAGACTCGGAAGAAGTTTCCCCTGGCGTTGTGCTGGATTTCAACGAGCAAAATCAGGTTATCGGTGTG
>JAUYEQ010000534.1 GCA_030691295.1 Bacteroidota bacterium | reverse complement strand
GAAGCCTCAGAAGCCTTAAATAATTTGTTACAGTTGAGCGTTTTTTTCCCACCCGGTCACTTAAATCTTCCTGTGTCAGTTTGCATTCCTCAATCAACCGCTGGTAACTAAGCGCAATTTCGATGGCATCAAGGTCTTCGCGCTGAATGTTTTCAACAAGCGCCATTTCAAGCATTCCTTCGTCATTGGCGGTGCGTACAAATGCAGGAATGGTGGTTAAACCGGCAATTTTAGCCGCCCTGAACCTTCGTTCGCCGGCAATGATCTGAAATTGATTGTTGTCAATTTTCCGGAGCGTAATAGGTTGGATAATACCTAACTCCCTGATCGAAGCAGCAAGTTCGTTCAATGCATCTTCATCAAATGTAGTGCGGGGTTGATAAGGATTGGCAACAATTTTTGAAATCTCAACTTCACTAATCGACGATCTGACCTCATTAAAATTATAAGTGTCGGCTCCATCGATCAAAGCACCCAAACCTCTTCCCAATACGTTCTTTTTTGCCATAATCAAAAGGTTCTTATCCTATTATTTTGTTTGAATTTTTTATTTTAGTCAATCCGTTGTTTTGGAGGAGTTCGCGTGCAAGGTTCATGTATGAGGCCGAAC
Organism: Bacteroidota bacterium; assembly: GCA_030691295.1. Taxonomy (GTDB): domain Bacteria; phylum Bacteroidota; class Bacteroidia; order Bacteroidales; family Prolixibacteraceae; genus Aquipluma. Next base: position 12,025 of record JAUYEQ010000534.1, on the reverse strand, counting down.
CTTTGGATGTTGCATCGTAGAGTATTGCCGGTTGACCATAACTTGGAGCTTCGCTAAGTTTAATGTTGCGATGAATAACCGATTCGAATACCATTTCCTGAAAATGCTTTTTAACTTCTTCAAGCACCTGATTCGACAGATTTAGCCGTGAATCGTACATAGTGAGTAAAAATCCTTCAATTTCAAGTTCAGGATGTAATTTGGTCTGGATTATTTTGATGGTATTCAGCAGTTTTCCAAGACCTTCGAGTGCAAAATATTCGCATTGAACGGGAATTATTACTGAATCAGCAGCAGTCAAAGAATTGACGGTGATAAGTCCAAGTGATGGAGAACAGTCAATAAAAATGAAATCGTAATCATCCCTGATTTTTTCGATCACATGGCGCAACACTTTTTCGCGGTTGGGCAAATTGAGCATTTCAATTTCAGCACCAACCAAATCAATGTGCGATGGAATCAGATCTAACCCGGGTATCTCTGTATTTAATATTATTTTTCGTGGATCAAGCTCATCTACAATACATTCGTAAATGCTTGTTTTAACATTCCTGACATCGAAACCCACACCAGATGTTGCATTGGCCTGAGGATCAGCATCGATTATCAATACTTTATATTCTAAAACGGCCAGACTTGCTGCCAGATTAATCGCTGTTGTTGTTTTTCCGACGCCGCCCTTTTGGTTGGCAAGCGCAATTACTTTTCCCATATAAAAACTGCTTGATTGATAAGTTTCAAAGTTAATATTTTAAACAGAAACAGGTTGTGAATATTTATTAATTAAACTTAACCGCTATCTAAGTTTCTGATTGATTGTTTGATGCAATGTGTTAAGGAAATTACTGATCTACTTTAGAAGCTGATATTTTTTTGCTTCTTTTTTCAGCAGTTCAGAATCGATGGGTACAACTCCAAGTTTTTCGCAAACAAGTCCGCCAGCCAGATTTGAAAGTTGAGCCATAAACGGAATGGGCAATCCGGCTGCCAAACAGAGACTTGCTGCTGCAATTACAGTATCGCCCGCGCCTGAAACATCAGCAATATCGCGTACTTCTGCCGGGTAGTAATGTTGTTTCTCTCCATTGGTCAGAAATACGCCCAATTCTGATAAAGTAATAAAGAGCAAACCGATTTTATTCTCCTTCTTAAAAATATCCGAAATCTTTTTCAGTTCCTCCATATCAGTTTTTTCAACCAATAATTTTAGTCCTTCCTTAAATTCCTTGAAATTCGGTTTAAATAAATCAACTTGTTGATAGTTATTGAAATTTCTGATTTTCGGGTCAGCCGCAATCAGAATATGTTTTGATTTTGCCAGTTCAACTACATTTTTAATGAGCCAGGGCGTGATAAGTCCCTTGTCGTAATCGACAAATACTACTATGTTTATCTTCTGGGCTTCAATAATCGTATTTATACGGTCAAATATTAGTTGCTCGAATTCATGGTCAATCAAAGTTGAAACTTCCTGATCAACCCTTGAAATTTGCTGACCTCCGCTGATGATTCGTGTTTTAACCGTAGTAATCCGGGTTGGATCAATGAAAATTCCCTGTGTTGGTAATTTTTTTTCCTGCATCAATTCTTCGAAAATGCGGCCTTTTTCATCATTTCCGATAATGGATATCAGTATTGGCGTTGCTCCAAGCGCCTGAATATTCAGAGAAACATTTCCCGCACCACCCAATCTGCTTTCCTGTTTGGTAACAGTTACAATCGGAATCGGAGCTTCCGGAGATATGCGGTCAACTTTTCCCCACAAATAGTTATCTACCATAGCATCGCCGATAACCAATACATTTAATTCCGAAAATTTACTGAATACCTGTTCTATATTGATTTTTTTCACTTTCTGTTTTTTTCTCGAAGCACAAAAGTAGTAAAATTAAGTGCTAAAAAAATGATAAAACGGGCTCAAATAGGAGTAGGGCTTTAAAACACCAATGGGAACAATCCTTTACGGAAAGTTCCCATTCATCTTTGGTTAACCCGAAGGTTTTCCTAAGTGCCAGACTACGGTTATTATAACTGGCTGATCCATCCGGTTTCTCCAACCATTTTTCCCAGCCTCTAGCTTTCCTGTATTGCTTGTTACAGCTTTACGTTCCAGCTGTTCGTTCGGCATTTCCGAAGAAATAGCCTTCCCGAACGAAGTTCCATTAAAGCCACCTTTGTTTCATCCGTTTTTTCAAACTTCTGATCGGTGAAAAACTACTTTTGGTCCGAAGACCGTTTCGCTTTCAGTTTGACTTGGAAGAAACCGAAGTTTCTTTTTGTCTCACGCTTTTTTGAATCAACATTTAAATGAACTTTTGACGGTCCTTTCGTTTGTTGCTGAACCTTGCAATTGAATGCTGCGGTTCGAACTTCAGCTTTTTCTGAATGCGGATCCGGAGACCCGGGTGATCAGGTTTGGGGTTCAATTAAGTACCTTCTTCCTTTTCCATTCATTCGAAGCAGTTTTTTATCGCTCGTCTGATGGAATAAATTTAATACATATTTGGCACTAAAAGCAAGCTTTTTCGTAGTTTTGATTCAACTCAGTATAATCAAAAGTTATAAACAATTGTTGATAACTTTCTAGTGCATTTAAGTTATAATAATTCAATTGTTTAGACCAATAGCCTGCCTTGAAAAAGATACTTGTTAACAATTTTCACAATTGTATTTCAGCGATAATTTATTCAATTTTTACTCTTTTAAATTGATTTTCTATCCAAAAGTTGGCTGGTCATTTGTTAGTGAAATTCTTAAACCTGCCTCTAATCTGAATTCGGCTGTATCAATTCCATATTCCTTCAAAGCTGCCATGAATCCTTCGTTCATCATTCTACCAGCATGTAATGGAAATTCGATCAGCGCAGGATAATTCAATTCATTATCAGGATGCCGGTAAAATTCGAGGCATGTTTCAAGTTTGGTGGAAAGATAAATCCTGCAAGCCATTGGCCTCGCTTCATAAATTGAGCATGCACCATTTTCAAGCAGCGGACATGGACTTTTATATTTTGATATTTCTGCTTCACTCAATAGAGAGGTTACAGCAAATTTTGTTTCTGTGCGCTCCTGTAATTTTGAGATAGCTTCAGGAGAAAAATGGGTTTTGATTTTCTCGGAAAAAAAGTGCAATTCAAACGAATTGGCATAAACTGCCTGATGACAACACCACTGACAACCTTTGTGACATGCTACCGGAATTTTTTGCCTTTCGGCCAAAGCAATGATCGATTCGTTCAGCGCATCAATATTTGCGTACAACGATTCGATGGCCGAAAACAAACTGGCATTCGTTAGGCCGTCATCAATAGCCGATTGAGCCAATTGGTAGCCGTCTGAATAGAAGACCCGGTCGTTTTCGGAAAAGTGTTTATTCTCAGTTGCCATATTTTCGTAATTTTTCGGACAAAAATAAATTTAGTTTTCAGGAAAGGCTCTATTTTAGTCGTTTATTTTAAACCGATTAAAATCCGTATTACCGTGAAATTATTATCCCTTCTCATTTTGATTTTTACAGCGAATTTAATCAATGCACAATCTGTTGAATTTCTGCCAATTCCTGCCACCGATATTGTCAGGCATACTTATTTTACCCTTTCGTACAACGAAAATTACGAACAGGCAAACTGGGTTTATTACTCATTGACTGATAGCATGATTTTAAATTCAGGTCAGGAAAGGAGTAATAATTTCAAAATGGATAAGAAGGTAGTTTCCATTTCAGCCAAATCGTCGGATTATACCAATAGCGGATACGACAGGGGGCATTTATGTCCGGCTGGTGATATGGGATTTAGTGAGCTAGCAATGCAGGAAAGTTTTCTGATGTCGAACATTTCGCCTCAGGTTCCTGATTTTAACCGGGGAATCTGGAAAGAACTGGAATCAACGGTTCGGAATTGGGCTAAAAAAGAACGCCGGCTGTATGTGGTTACCGGACCGGTTTTTAACGACAATATTGATACAATTGGCAAGGAAGGAGTGCTGGTTCCGGGTTATTATTTCAAAATTATTTATGACCCAACGGACAAACCGAAAATGATAGCATTTGTATTGCCGAATGAAAAAAGTGACCGGCCGTTAACCGATTTTGCAGTAACTATTGATAAAGCGGAACAATTAACCGGATTTGATTTCTTTTCGCAATTGCCGGATGATCTGGAAAACAAGCTTGAAGGGGAGGTGCAACTTGCCGGTTGGTTTGCCGGATATGAAACTGTAGAACCAATAGCTGCAAATTCAATAACAGAAACAGCCCAATCAGATTTAAACTTTTACCTGATACTGGTGGCTATTTTGCTGGTCGTTATTATTTTAGTGACTTTCAGGAGCAAAAAGAGAAGAAGACGCTAAATTGGAATTGTAAAAAAGAAATCGGAATACTTGTCTGGTTCCGATTTTAACCAGATTTTTCCACCCAGCAATTGTACCAGGTTTTTTGAAATGGCCAGGCCCAAACCATTGCCTCCGTATTTCCGCGATTTCGTTGTATCAACTTGTCTGAAACGTTCGAAAATGGCTTGATGAAATTTGGGGGAAATACCGATTCCTGAATCTTTTACATGAAATTCAACTTTTTCGTCTTTTGCTTTGTAACCGATTTCAACGAATCCTTCACAGGTGAATTTTAATGCATTGCCAATTAAATTATTAAAAACCTGTTTTATCCTGTACGAATCGCTTACTATCATGATGTCCGGATCATTCTGAGAATCATCGAAACGGAGTTGAATGCCTTTGGTTTTCGCCTTGTGGCTAAACTCAGAAAACAGCTCATTCATGATTTTCTTTACTGAAATTGGTTGTTGTCTAAGTTTTAGCTGACCAGCTTCGAGCATCGAAAAATCCATTATGTCGCTGATAATCATCAGTAAACTATTTCCATTGTCAACAATGTGTTTGATGAATTCAGTTTTTTGTTCGGAGTCGAAATCCGGGTCGTCTAAAAGTTCGGAAAATCCGATGATACTATTAAGCGGAGTTCGGATTTCATGAGACATATTTGCAAGAAAGGCGGATTTAAGGCGGTCACTTTCTTCCGCTTTTTCCTTCGCTTCAACAAGTTCGGCCTGCATTTTTCTTTGTTCTGTGATATGATGTCCGATGCCTACCAATCCCGTAATCTTTCCATTTTCATCAGTCAGAGGAATTTTGGATGTCAGTAACCAATGCGGAATCCCGTTGGTATCATAAAAAAATTCTTCCTGATTCAGCACCGGAACTCCCGTTTCAATAAGCCTTTTATCATCTGCATATCCTCTTGTTCCAATATCATTGCTGAATATTTCCATATCAGTTTTTCCCAGCACTTCTTCTTCTGTTTGCGCGCCAATAACCTCCATATCTGCACGATTTGCGATTATTTTCCGGCATTCGGAGTCTTTCACATAAATTGTTGCCGGTAAATTATCAATCAGGGTTCGTAGCAGTTTTCGCTCGCGCAATAATTTTTCTTCTGCTTTTTTACGTTCGGTAATGTCGTTTATAAGTACGTGTCTTGCATTACGTTGGTGAAAAATGATAAAATACGACACAATTTCAACTGAAAAAAGTTCACCGCTCTTTTTTTTATGTGTCCATTCGTCAGTTTGGTTGTAATGATAATCAGATGTTTCTACATTGCAGATCAATCTTTCAATTTCATTTTTTGGTAGTATGTCTTTTAAATTCATCGAAAGGAATTCTTCCTGTGTATATCCGTAATGCTTCAACGCCGCTTCATTTACCTCAAGAAAAGCCAGGGTTTCCACATCATAGATCCACATCGGTTGCGGGTTGCTGTGAAACATGTACCGGTACTTTGTTTCATTTAACCGGATGGTTTTAAATGCATCCATTCGCTCTTTTTTGATTTTGCTTTGCTCCAGCGCATTTAAAACTGAAGATCCGAGTCTTTTCAATGAATCTTTCAATACATAGTCGGTTGCACCGGCTTTCATACACTCAACTGCGGTATCTTCATTTATTGACCCTGTAACAACAATGAAAGGAGTAGACGGGCAAATTTCACTGGCAATTTTAAGCGCTGAAAGTCCATCAAATGATGGCATATTATAATCGGAAATAATGATGTCAGGAAAATAAGTTTCAATCATTTTAATGAAAGCGTTCTTACTATCAACTCTTTCAAACACTGAATTTGGAAGTATTTTCTTTATTTCCCTGATGTTGAGTTCCGCATCATAAAGTTCATCCTCTACAAGAAGTACGCGATATAACTTATCCATATTGTGCTATTATTCAAGTTTGAATATTATGCTTTTGGGCCTTCATTTACCAGCAGCCAATATAGGCCGGTATGCGACATGGCGCTCAGGAAATCGTCGAAATTTACTGGTTTGACGACATAACTATTGACGCCTAATTCATAAGCCTTTTTAATATCCGGATCTTCGCGTGATGAAGAGACCACAACCACCGGCAATGATTTGGTAAGCGGATTCGATTTTATTTCCTGAAGAACTTCGAGTCCGCTTACCTTTGGTAATTTGAGGTCAAGAAATATAACCTTTGGTGGTTTTGAAAAATCCCTGTCAGCATATTTTCCTTTACAGAAGATGAAATCAAGTGCTTCCGCTCCATCTTCGACCACATAAATCTGGTTTGCAAGGTTTTGTTTCCTAAGTGCGCGCAATGTTAGTTCAGCATCTTGCGGATTGTCTTCTACAATCAGGATTTCGACAGCGTTGAAATTTTCCATTTTTTGATATTTATTGGGTTCCAGAATTTGATAAATATATGGAATTTATATTAGTTATAATTGCATCGCTTGTTCTGAATGAAACAGTACAACAAAATCTGTATCTGTAATTAATTCAAGGGTAAAGAAAAATAGAAGGTCGCCCCCTTTCCAACTTCGCCTTCAGCCCATACTCGTCCACCGTGCCGGTTTATTATTCGCTGAACAATGGCCAGTCCAACACCGGTTCCTTCAAATTCATTAATTCCGTGCAAGCGTTGAAAAACACCAAAAAGTTTGTTGCTATACTGCATGTTAAATCCAACGCCATTGTCCTTAATGTAATAGACTGTTTCATTGTTATTCTGGATTGCCCCAATATTTATTTGAGCATTAACCTTTTTTGAAGAATATTTTATTGCGTTCGATATCAGGTTTACCCATACTTGTTTGATTAGGTTCGCATCGCCCAAAGCCTCAGGGATTTGTTGAACAGAAATGCTTTTTTGTGACTGATCATGAGTTTTTTCCATGTCAGAGATCACGTTTTTGACCATACTTTCCATATCAATTCTAGAATTGTGCAGTTCGCTCCTGATCAGTCTTGAGAATGCAAGCAGGTCGTCAATCAATTGTCCCATCCTTGAGGCATTCGAATGGATGATGCTGCAAATTCTCTTGCCTTCATTATCAAGAACTTGTTCGTAATCTTCCATCAGTATGCTTACAAAACCGCTGATTGCCCGCAATGGCGCTCTCAAATCGTGCGAAACAGAATAGCTGAATGCTTCGAGTTCCTTGTTGGCAACCTGAAGTTGACCTGCGCTGCGTTGAAGTGCATCTGATTTCAGGTTCAGATCTTCCACCAGATTCAGCAAGGCAACTTCGTTGTCAAGTAATTCACGACTGCGTTTTTCCAATTCATTGGTGCGTTCCAATACTTTCTGTTCAAGTACTTCATTCATTTTTCTGATATTTTCCTGAGCCTCTTTCCGTTCAGAAATATCGGCATGTGTTCCGATAAACCTCAGTGGTTTTCCATCAGCATCACGTGTCATAATTTTCCCCCGGTCAAGAATCCATTTGTACGTTCCGTCTTTGCACAATAAACGGTGTTCAGAGATGTAAACAGGAGTATGGCCATCAATGTGTTGATTTAATAGTTGATAAACAGTTTCCTTGTCATCCGGAAATAAGCGTTTATCCCATTCTTCGAGTTTGTTTTCAATTTCATGATCTTCATAGCCCAACATAAGTTTCCATTGTTTCGAAAAGAATACCTCGTTTGTTTGGGGATTCCAGTCCCAGACCCCGTCACCTGCACCTTCCAGCGCAAAATGCCAACGTCTTTCACTGTTGTCTAAGGCTTTTTGATTATCATGGTTTTTAGCCTGGTTCAGCATAAGCATTCCCAGCAAAATTGTTGCGATCGGATAAATGGAAATAACAGGTAGGGCAATGTTTTTAAGTGTTTGCCAGCCGAGTTCACCGGGCAGAAATATTGTACAGCACAGCATAACCACGTGAACCAGAAATCCCATTGCCGCCAATTCAAATACAGGATTTCTTTTGCGCCATCCGGGTCTGAAATGCCACCATAGAAGACCAATTGATCCGGAAGTTAGAATTACGGCAATACCCATCATCGTACCAGCGCCTCCCATGAAAATGCGGTACAAAACTGTAATAATCATGGCTGTGATGGTCGGAACCGGTCCGAAAAAAAGTCCTGCAACCGAAAGCATTACCGAACGGGTATCGAAAAATATACCCGGAACAAAATGCCAGGGAGTTAAAATCAACACAATTCCAATTCCACCCAAAATAACTCCTGAGCCAATTTTGAAGTAATTGTTATTAGGTTTTTCATTTCGTGACCAGAAATAATCATATAGCATACTGAATGTTAGCAGTATGGCTATGTTTTGAATTAACCCGATAATTATTGATTCTTCCATTTTTTAATCTCATTTTTTAATTCGATCATCCGTAACTCACGACCAATAAATAGTTTGTTCATTCGTTCAAGGTCGGAGTTTTTTTGTTCAAGCTCGAGTGTCCGCTCTTTTACCTTTTGTTCAAGTTCTTTATTCAGTTCCTGAATTTCATTTTCTGCTTTCTGCTGTTCAGTCAGGTCGCGAATAACCAAACTATTAAGTTTTTTTCCTTCGCTGTCGTTGAATATTACGGAAGATATTTCACAATTAAATTTTGTTCCGTCTTTTTTGATAAATGTAAGTTCACCTTTTGCGCGCCCTGATTTTATTCTTTCTTCCAAAATGCCAGGTAGCCTCGGATCTGAAAGATCAATAATCCCATTTCTTCCAATCCGGCAAATTTCAGCTTCATCCATGCCAAATAGTAAACATGCAGAGTTATTGACTGACAAAATGCTCCCATCCGGAGCTGTCAATAATATAGCCACACCGCTGTTTTCGAAAATTGAACGGTATTTTTCTTCGCTTTCTCTGATTGCTTTCTCTGCTTCTTTTCGGAAAGCAAATATGTAGTCGATGTCATTTCCTATTTTTCCTGAGAGTTTTAGTATAACAAAACTGATTACTAAAAGTGAAAAGATAGTCACCAATGATGTTGACAATACATGGTCGTTGATAAAATTTATAAAAATGGTATTTATCCAGCCTGCAATAACGATGATAAATACAGTAAGCGGTAAGAAATTTCTCATTAACCTTGCCCTGACTGATTCTCCGGCGAATAAATTCAGGGGTTTTTCATTCATGCCAAAACCTGATAGTATGCCAATAAACAAAAAGGTAAATGCCAGGGAGGTATTCCAGGCTGGAGGAATAATAGTGCGTCCATAAAGAAGCGGGGTGCCATACAAATAGCCCAGATCGAAAATAAAAGAAGCAAACAATGCCGCGGTCGATAAAAATATGACCGGTTTATGCCATCTGTTTTTTGTAATGATTGTCAGCAAAGAAACAACGCTGATAAGGAATAAAATACAGGTTACCGGCGACATTCGGCCAATAGGAAAGTTGTTTAATAATCCGGGAGAATTTCCAATCATTCGTTCAAATTCAACTGGATATCCAGTCGATGTGTCAATTAAAATGATCAGGCAAACAACAAAAACGAAGTAGAAAACTATTTTTGAGAGTGTCAGGCTGATGCGTTTTTGGAGAAAATTGACGGCAGCAAAACTGGTCAGAATAAAGCATAATGCAGTGACCGGAGCCATTGGAATAGAATTATCGCCCATCCCTGCCAAAGACAATGAGTCTGCCAGCCAACCGGTCAAGGCCAAAACACTTAAGGTAATAATAACCCAGAATGCCCAAATCGAGATCTTTTCATTGATTTCTCTCATTTGTAAACCAATTGATTAATGATTGATCAGTTGTTATTAATTGAAAAAGTGAAGATACTGCCTTTCCCTTCTTCACTTTTCACCCATATTTTTCCACCATGTTTTTCAACAAATTCCTTGCATAACATTAACCCCAAACCTGTCCCTTTTTCATTTCCGGTTCCCCGTTTCGAAAAACCAGCACCAATTCTGAATATTTTACCGATATCTTCCTGCTTTATTCCTGTACCAGTATCTTTTACCGAAATTTCGATGGAATGTATGGTCGAAACTGCTTCTATCTCAACTTTCCCGTTCGCTGAGGTGAATTTCAAAGCGTTGGAAACCAGGTTTCTGAAAATAGTTTTAAGCATGTCTTCGTCGGCCTGAATAATCAAATTTTCAGGGATAGTATTGATGATGGTAATCAACTTGCTGTTCGCATTTTCAATCAACATTTCAACAACCTCGCCGACAAGCTTTTTCAGGATAACCGGTACCGGACGGAACAAAATCTGCGATTGCTGGATTCGTGCCCAGTCGAGCAGGTTTTCGAGTAACCTGAAAGTATTTTTCGAGGTTGAATTGATTATTCCTGCATATTGCTCAATCGTTTCAATGTCAAGATTTCTGGCCTCGTCTTTCAGAATTTCGCTAAATCCAAGGATACTATTAAACGGAGTTTTCAGGTCGTGGGCAATAATGGAGAAAAACTTGTCTTTGGATGCATTGAGTTCCTGCAATTCTTCAGAATATTTCTGAAGTTGCATTTCAGCTATTTTTCGCTCGGTTATATCGCGGGAAACACCTTCATGATAAATGACATTTTCAGCTTTATCTTTAACATACCACCCGTGATCTTCTACCCAAACTGCCGATCCATCTTTCTTTTTTAACGGATAAATATCCAACTCAAATGGAGTCTGCTGAAGTACCAGACTTTGGCGGTCTTCAGGTTTGAAATAAAGCTGGGTTTTGATGTCAATGGCCAATAATTCTTCCTTGCTTTCGTACCCGAGCATTTTTACCATTGCTTCATTTACAACTACAAATTTTCCTTCCGGAGTGCTGCAGTAAAATCCATCCGGCATTGTTTCAATCAGGTTCCGGTATTTTAATTCACTTTCCTGAAGTGCTTTTTCAGTTTGTTCCCGCTCCGAAATATCAACGGCCACACCAACCATTCCAAGTGTTTCTCCCTTTTCATTCTGAACAATCGAGGTTGAAAGCGAGATGGGGAATTCTGTTCCGTCTTTCTTTCTGTTCAGTATTTCACCCTGCCAGCCAGTATCAGCGGTAATCTTTAGTATTTTATCCGCAAGTTCAGGATCATTGTCAAGAGACCTCACAATTGAGATATTCTTTCCGATCAGTTCATTTTCATCAGTATATCCATAAGTTTTAAGGAATGCATCATTTACAAATAATATTTGATTACTGGTATCGGTTATGCTGATAGACTCGTTAATGCTTTTCAGCGTATGCGCCATTAATTGCAGTTGCTCTTCATTTTTTTTGCGAATGGTAACATCCCTGAAATTCCATACACGGGCAATGGGTTCGCCATCCAAATGTTGCGGACAAGAATACCGCTTCAATACCCGACCATCTTTTAATTCAATGGTGTCATCACTTTCTGATTCAGGATGATCGTAAAGGAAATGTATTTTGGAAACAAACTGATCCGGATCTTTTAGCTGACTGAGAATAGATCCAATTATGGCTGAATCTTCTCCAGACTCAAGAATTTCCTGCGAAGGATTGAACATCAGCCTGAACTGCTTATTGTAACTTGTAACTTTTCCTGAAAGGTTTACAACCAATATCCCGTCAGTGGTAGAATCGAGTGTTGCCTGTAATAGCGAAAGTGCAAGTTCTGATTTATTTTGTGCTTGTTTACGTTCAGTCAAATCCCTGAGTGACCCTTCAACTCCCTTTATTTGTTCAAATTTATTGTCATCCTCGTTTCCCATATCCCAACCCTTAAAAACTTTTTTTACAAGTGTTTGAATTTAGGAATAAAACAGGAC
>JAUYEQ010000508.1 GCA_030691295.1 Bacteroidota bacterium | reverse complement strand
CGGTCTGCCACCTTTAATTACAAAAAGTTCTTCAGAAGTTAAAACGTCGAAAGAGAAGTTGTCAAAATTTTTTGATTCGTTGTTCGCGATTAAAGTTTTCATTACTTTTGGTTTTTAATGATTAATACTGGTTCTTAATTATCCTTGTTCAAGTGTTTATTCCGAAAAAGGACAAAAGGTAACCCTGTAATTAGAAAAAAAATGAAAATATATTGAAAGTAAATTTTAGTAATACTTTATAGTTTTGAAAATCAATTTGTTAAACTTTAAGATAACCAAAGTTTTTTTTCTTGTTTTTATCGTACAAATTCTAATTTTCTCCGTAGGATATTCTCAAAAGCCCGAATCAATAGTTTCGGATAGTTTATTGTCAGTGGAGCTTCAACGGAAAGGAGTCGCTTCAGGGAGACTTGGCGATTTTGAAGCGGCATTGAATTATTTTGAGCAATTGTACAAACTTCGGCAAAAAATGTTTGGTAAGGATAGTCATCGTTTGGCTCCCCCTTTAATCAATATGGGGATCCAATATAAAAATATTGGCGATCTTGATAAAGCGGTTGAAACATACAAAAAAGCAGAGTCTCTATATATTGGCAAATTTGGGACTGATTATTCTGAATTAGGTATTGTCTATATTAATCTTGGTAACGTATATCGTTTGACTGGTGATTATAACAAAGCCTTGGAATATCACCAAAATGCATATCGTACTCTTCAAAACGATATCGTTCGGTTTAATAATAACTTTCAGGATTCGAAATTTAATATAGCTGAAACGCAATTTAAGCTTGGAAATATTAAAGAAGCTATCCTTTTTGCGCAGGGAAATTTAAAAACTATTACACCAACTTTAAAGCCACTATTATACGATTTAATTGCATTGGCATATCGCAAGGAAGGGAATTTTTACCTTTCAGAGAAGTATTTCCTTTTGGCAATAAAAAGTTGGATTGATTTGTATGGAGATGATCATACTGAATTAGCTTTAGAATATCTGGAATATTCTGCCTTGCTTCTTTCGACGAAAGATTTTGAAAAGGCATATACTTATTCAAGCAAGGCACAAGCCCTTGTCTTGAAATTCTTTGGAGAAAAGAGTACCGCATTTTCGCAGGTGCAATCAAATTTTGGGGATTATTATTACCTCAAAAATATTGAGGCACAAAAAATTGAAGATTTCCGGAGCCAGCGAAAAAGAAACTTAAACCTGGCAATTCAATCCTACCAAAATGCTATCGTTTCATTGGTTGATTCGTTCGACATTAAAAACCCGTTTGTTGATCCACCTTTGAAAAATATTATTTCTGAAATCCAGTTGGTTGATGCTTTTAAGAAAAAAGCATTGGCCATGGAGAAAATGGGCGATGTTTTCCAGTCCGAATTTGACAACAAAAACGCTGAAAAGTATTTTATTGCAAGCTTAAGTTCTCTTACCAAGGCAACCCAGTTGATTCACCGGCTTAGGATTGGATTTGAAAATGAAGAAAGTAAATTGTTTTTTGCACAGAACCAGGAATCAACTTTTATCGATGCAATTAAGATTTCGTACAAGTTGTACAAGCAAACGAAGGATCGGCAATATGTGAATCTGGCATTTGAGTTTACAGAACGAAGCAAAGCTTCCAGTTTGCTGGCATCGTTAAAGGATGTAAAAGCCAAGGAGTTTGGAGGAATTCCGGATTCGTTGCTAAAACGGGAAGATTATCTCAAAATAAATGTGGCCAACTACACTGCGATGCTTTTTGAGGAAAACCATCAGCAAGAACCTGATTCGCAGCGTATAAATTTATTCAATTCCAAGATTTTTAAACTTAATGAGGAATATAGCCGGTTAATAAATTTCTTCGAAAAATCATATCCTGAATATTATTCATTTAAGTATGAAAATAAGATTACCGGCATCAGTGAGTTGCAGACTAAGCTCAGAGCCAGGGATGCTTTGGTTGAGTTTATTGTGGACGAACCCAAACCGGGCGATGAAAAGGGTGAACTTTACCGTTTTGTGATTACTAAAGATGCCGTTGATTTTTCAATGGAAATTATAGATCATTCCTATGAAAAGGACATCGATTTCTTGTTCCAATTTTTAACAAGTCCGAATTATCTTTTCACCAAGAAGAAAGATTTTGTGCATTATTCCCTTGCCAGCTTTAGTTTGTACCAAAAGCTATTAAAACCTGTTTCAGGATTAATTAAAGGGAAAGATCTAATCATTATTCCTGACGATAAACTTTCATATATTCCGTTTGATGCTTTGTTGTCGCAACTGCCCGACACGAGCAGGATGGATTTCAGGAACCTGAACTATCTTGTGCGTGATTTTGCCATTAATTACAGCTATTCAACCACATTGTTATACAATTTTCAAAATAGGCAAGCCAAAAGTTCAAAAAACCTGATTGCGTTTTCTCCTCAATATAGTGTCAATGAGTCACGAACCGATAGGGAAAGTTCGAAAATGTATTATTTTTCGCCACTGCCGGGCGCAGGAGAGGAAGTGCTGAAAGTGTCGGATTACATTCAAACTACTTCTTTTGCTAATTTTTTGGCTCAGGAAAATACCTTTAAAAATAAAGCACCTGATTTTGATATTTTGCATTTGGCAATGCATACAATAATCAATGATAGTTTGCCAATGTTTTCGAAACTGGTATTTTCGAAACCTGATGAAAATTCGGCGGATGATGGTTTTTTGAATACCTACGAAATTTATAACATGAAGCTAAATGCCCGGCTGGCGGTTTTAAGCGCTTGCGAAACCGGATCGGGTAAACTTCAGAAAGGGGAAGGGGTGATGAGCCTGGCGCGTGGATTTATTTATGCCGGCTGCCCTTCGATTGTGATGACCCTTTGGCAGGTTGAAGACAAGTCGGGTGTCAATATTATGGGGGATTTTTATTCCTATTTGTCGAAAGGAAAAAGGAAGGATGTCGCTTTGAGAATGGCAAAACTGAAACACCTTGAATCGTCGGATCCCTTGACAGCGCATCCGCATTATTGGTTGGGATATGTAAACATTGGTGATTCAGAACCTTTATACACAAGCAATGATATTTATTTTGTGATTTTTCTCTTTGTTGCAATTTTAGTTGTGTTTTTTGACTGGTATTACCGCAAAAAAAAGCCCCGTAAATTGCGGGGCTAAATATGTTTTTGTTTTGTATGCGGTTATTTGCCGCTTAAAATATTTTTATATTCCAGATCTTGTTTTACGCTTTTTATAAGGTATTCCTTGCAACTGAACTTCCGTTTCTTGGCATATTTTTCACTTTTGAAACCCATCATCTGAGCAATGGTCTTTAATGGCACTTTGTCGAAATAAAGTTGCAGGATTTTCTGACAATCCTTCCCAAGATTTGAAAAATGTTTTTGGTATAATCTGTAACGGTCATTTAAATCAGTTACTTTATCTAGACTATCATCATAAAGTTCATCATTGAATTCATGATTGTCTTTGATGCTTTCTTTTTCAACTTTACGTTTCTCTAATTGTTTGAGCCATAAAAAACGACATATAGAGTATAGGTAAGTTTCAAATGTACAATCCAGAACCAACTCATTTGCTTTGAGTTTTCTGTAAATAATTATAATTGCTTCCTGAAAGATGTCATTTGCATCATCATCGTCACCATTGTTTTTCTTGATGAAGAAATTTATTTTTGAATAGAAATTCTTATAAATGAATTGTAATACAATGGTATCATTTCTAAGAATTCCATTTAGGAGTTCAAGATTTGTGTAATCAGTCATCGCAAAAAATTATCGTTTAAATGGATTTAAAAACATCTCCTAAAGTTTGCTTTTTCAAATTTGGATTCTAAAAATGTATATAAATTGTGGAATTTGCAAATTATTCATTGTGATTTTATTTTTACGCAATATTACGCGTTTATTTTGAAGGTGAAAGCGCTTTTTGAAGAAGGAAAAAGGTGGATGGTGGTAAAAACAAAAAGGTAGGACCTCTGTCCTACCTTTTCTCTCTTAAACTAACTAACCTAACTAAACCTAAACTTATGAAAAAAAATGTAATACAAATGTAAGCCATCGTTCCTATAAATTGTGAAAATAATTGTTAAATCATGTTAAAGTTATTGTGCCTGAAAAGTTAGCTAAATGTTACTGAGCAACAAACATATAAGTAATACTTCCTCTCTGTATCAACGGCGCTTTTGTATCAGCATTAAATACAGTTCGTTCGGCTGCCTGGGTAGCATATTCAGTCAGCATCGGATCATTTGAATTCTTAACCGGTCTGGCCTGGGCTTTAATTACTTTTCCTGAGCGGTCAACTTGTATGTCAACTTTTACTTCACCGCCGCTTTTTGCCAGATAAACCGGAATTGGCAATCTTAAATGAAACCTGTTTTCAAGGAAATAGTGAATATTACTTTTCCCGGAATAAATTACATTTTTAATTGAATCCGGATCTTGTCCGTCAGTTGTAACTTCAGGCATCTCGTATTTTTTGATTGCAGGAATTTTTTTCGACAATTGTTTGTTCACATCAGCCACCATTTTTTTTGCATCTTCTATGTCGCGGTTATAATTGTCGTCAAAAAACTTGTCTCTTTTTGATGCATCGTTTTTTGCAGCGTCATTTACAGCGCGGTTGCTGGTCGATTGTTGAATGTTTTTCATTGATTGATCAGAGGCAACATTCTTTTCCTGTTGCTTATCCATTTCGGTTTCAGTAATTTCCTTCTGATCATCCGGCAAGGTAAAATCTAGCAAAATAGCTTCTTCAGGCAGTATTTCAACATTCAGGTTCATCTCGGCCACCCAAAACCCGGTCACCAAAAGGATATGAAATATCAGGGTTCCCATAACCCCGTACACATTTTTGCGATATAGTTCTTTAATCTTCGACATGATGGCGCAAATTTAGTAAAATCAGGGCGCCAAGGATTTTAAAGTTCAAAAAATCGGATGAAATTATGTTATTCAACGTGGAAGTTTTAAGATTGAAATCGTATTTGATGTGCTGAATTAAAATAAATAAATAAATTTAGAAATTGAAAATGGTGATACCGACTTTATGAGATTCGTTTGGATAACTTTTTTGCTGCTTTCTGCTTTGAACCTTGATGGCATGGAAATAACCATGTTCAGAAAAGATTCAACAGAAATCATTGTAATTAAGAAAGATCCTGAATTGTTTTACGATAGCCTTGCAGTGAAGGCCAATCGTAACCGGTTTACCAAAATACTGTATGATTATCTTATTAGTGCAAGCAATGATTCGGTTAATAAAAAACTTGAGTCGTATGAATACTACAAGAGCTTTGAAAAAAAGACCATTGGTTCGATAGAAATAAAATCTCTGGAAGTTTTTGGACCGGATTTCAATGATACTTCTAAAATCACCAATGTTTGGATTGAAAAGATGGCCAATAAAATGCATTCAAAGTCGAATTTGAATGTAATACGAAAAAATTTGTGGATAAAAGAAGGTCAGAATTTAGACCCCGATCTGTTGATGGACAATGAAAGGTTGTTGCGCAGCTTGCCATACCTCAAAGACGTTCGGTTTATAATTAAACAAAGGGCAGAAAATGATCAGATCGTTGATCTTTTGATATTAACCAAAGATGTTTTTTCATTTGGCATTTCAGGATCACTTGAGAATATTTACAAAGGGGATATCGGAATTTACGACAAAAATATTTTAGGTATTGGCCATGAAATTGGCATTACTCTTTTTGGCCATCTCGAGCAAGAACCTCATTTGGGCATTGAAGCCTATTATGCCATAAACAACGTGAAAGGAAACTTCATAAACTTCGCTGCCGGATATGCCAATAATTATATCAGAAAAGGTTTATTTGTTTCTTTTGAACGTGATTTTTTACGGCCTCAGTCAGTTTATGCCGGAGGACTTAATTTTACAAGAAATTTCAGGTCGAATACAATTCCATTGAACGAAAATGTCGCAGGCGATTCACTGAATTATTTATTTCTGGATGCCTGGTATGGTCGCCGGTTTAAAAGGGTTGTTAATCCAAATGATACCCGTTTCCAAATTAACCTTTCAGGAAGAATCCGCCATGCAACGTTTTTTGATCGGCCGCCACCTGATGCAGCCAACAATCAGTTTTTTGCGAATAGTACATTTTATCTGGGCAGCGTGAGCTTTTCGCAGCGTTCGTATGTTCGCGATTATCTGGTTTACAGCTACGGAATCACCGAAGATATTCCGAAAGGATATTTACATGAACTGGTTTTTGGATTTGACGACAATGAATTTGGAAACCGTTGGTATTCTCACCTTTTTCTATCCACGGGCAACCTGTTTCAACGAAAGCCTTTTTATTTATATACTTCGCTGGGTTTGGGCAGTTTTTGGAATCATACAGGACTTGAACAAGGCATGTTTGATGCAAAGGTCAATTTTATTTCGCCATTGTTTGAAGTTTGGAATACAAAGGTCAGGCAGTTTGTAAAGATGAATTATACGCTTGGAATTAACCGGTTTGAAATTGAAAACCTTTTAATCAGAAACAATTTTGGTATCAGAGGCTTTGGAAGCCGCATCGAAAGAGGAAAGCAGCGATTGACACTAAATGTGGAAAGTATATTTTTTCAGAATAAGTCAATCCTTAAATTTCAGTCAGCATTGTTCTCGTTTGTTGATATTGGAATTGTTGGGCCAGCCAGTGAATCGATTTTCAAACAGGATTATTTTGCGGGTCTTGGTGTAGGTGTACGCATCCGGAATGAAAACCTTATTTTTAAAACAATACAAATACGACTGGCCTTTTATCCAAATCATCCGGACAACGTTCATGCAGTAGGTTTTATAATTGATGAAGTGAATAAATCGAGGTTTTATACTTTTCAACCTCGCGGGCCTGAACCACTGAGGTTCCAATAAATACGGCTAACTGAATAAGCTCATTATTTCTTCTTCGGTAATTGCGTTAATAGGATTGTTTGAACCAATGAATTTATCTGCGAGAGCCGATTTTTTCGATTTCAAAGTTTGAATTTTTTCTTCAATCGAATCTTCAGTAATAAAACGGTAAACGAAAACTTTCTTATCCTGACCAATGCGGTGGGCACGGTTGATGGCCTGATTTTCGGCTGCCGGATTCCACCATGGATCGATGATAAAAACATAATCGGCTGATGTAAGGTTCAGTCCAACACCACCAGCTTTCAGCGAAATCAGGAAAATATGATTGTCCGGATCTTCCTGAAAATCGCGGATAACTTCCTGCCGGTTGGTTGTTTTTCCGGTTAGCCGCGAGTATTTCCAATTTTTCGATTCAATTTTTGTTTGCAGTAATTCAAGGTGTTTAACGAACGATGAGAAGATCAAAACCTTGTGCTTTTCGGCCAGCAGGTTTTTTAGGCAGCGGTATATTTCATCAAATTTTCCCGATTCGGTATCAAGTTCTTTGGTAACCATCGACGGGTGATTGGCCAATTGCCGGAGTTTTGTGAGTCCCTGCAAAACCACCAGTGCCGATTTTTTGATACCGTTTGTTTCGATGTTTTTAAGGATCGTATTCCTGATGGCCGATTTTTCAGTTTCATAAATTTCACGTTGCTCGTCCGTCATTACACAATACCTGATTTGCTCGGTCAGTGCAGGCAAATCGCTTGCAACTTCTTCTTTCGAACGCCTCAACATGAAAGGGCGAATCAACTTTAGCAGTTTTTTTTGCTGGTCCTCATCATTCTTCTTTTCAATCGGGGTAATAAATTCGCGCTTGAAATAAGGCAAACTACCAAGCAATCCCTTGTTCAGGAAATTAAACTGCGACCATAAATCTGACAGTGAATTTTCAATTGGCGTTCCGGTAATCACCAGTTTGTGTTTCGACCTGATTTCAAGAATACTTTTATATGTTTTCGACGCAGAATTTTTGATGTTTTGACTTTCGTCGAGAATCAGGTAAAAGAAATTGAACGAACTCAGCATCGTGCTGTCGTTTCTCAAGGTTCCGTATGTGGTCAGTATCACATCGTAATAGGCAAGCGCCTGATTCATTTTGTCCGATTTGTTCCGGAGCGGGCCGACATGTTTATAAACTTTTAGCGATGGGGCAAATTTTTGAATTTCATTTTCCCAGTTGTGAATCAACGAAGTGGGCATAACGATCAGCGAAGCCGGTTGTAATGCAACCGCTGGTTCAATAGGATCAGTTAACGCAATATTTACCTGGTTGTCTGAATCAATTGCGGGCAACATTGTGGAGGTCTGCTGCTTTTTTAGTTTCAGTAAAAGTGCCAGTGCCTGAACTGTTTTTCCCAGTCCCATGTCATCGGCCAAACAACCGCCAAGCTGGTTTTCGTACAGCCGGTACATCCACGAATAGCCGTCGGTCTGGTAATTTCGCAATTTAGCATTCAGTTTTTCCGGAATTTCAACTTTTTGACCAGAGTCTGATTTGATCTGTTCCAGCTTTTTGAAATAATTCTGGTCAATTCCATTTGCATTTTCCTGAAGAAGCTGAAAATGGTGTTTCCTTATCTTTATGGTATCACCTTCAAGTTTGGCGAAAGGGAAAATTTCGCGGTAGGAAGTGAACCATTCGAGCGGTAAAATGGCAAATTCTCCTGAAGGAAGCTCAAATTCGCGGATGTCGTTCAATATTAACTTTCGAAGCCTGATAAAAGGAATGTGGTAATCGCCAAATTTCACGATCGCTAAAATGTCAAACCAATCCTCATTATTTTTAATCTGAACGTCTAATTTTTGTGTTCCGGTAAAGTATTTTTTTTTCAGTTTGTTTTGCTGAATCAGGAAACCCTGCGACTCCAGTTCTTCATTGTTTTCGGTCAACCATTGAATGCTGCGGTAATAATTTTCAGTTTCGGGTTTCTGTTTGTCTTCTTCAGGGTTCCAGAAGCCGTTTTTATATTTCAAACCAAGTTTTTTGAGTGAGCTTAATTGATCTTCTTCCCACTTTCGGTCGCGTACGAATTTCTTGAAGGTGTAATTGCCATTGTTGGTCTCAAGGCTGACAAAAACATTTGAAACCGAATCAGCCATGTATTGACTGTTTTCATACCTGAACTTCACGATTAAAACCAGTTGGAGCGCCAGATCCTGTTCGAGCGAAAGAATGGTTTTGCGGGGAGGTTTACTTTCGATTATTTCAAAACCGGTAGCTTTTACTTCAAACTCTTTAATGGTATTCAGTATAAACGACTGGTAATATTTTTCTTCTGCCTGAAGTGGAATTGCGAGCGATTCTTTTGTCAGGAATGGAATTACTTTTTTTCCCGAAAGATGGCTGAAAACAAACATTTGGTTGAGATAAACAAAACCGCAGGGTTGCGTACAAACCAGCTTTATATTTTTATTCAGTAAACCAATGTTTTTCCCTTCATGGTTGATCTTCAGGTGATATTGCGTCCCGGTTTCTGTGCGATTGAAATAAAAGGTGCAGTCAGAAAATGCAGGATTAACCTTGATTTCATCCTCGTCGTAAAGATTTGCGTATTTTGCCTGTTTGAAGTATAGTCTGGTTTTTCCTTTCATCAGTATCAACAAACATCGGTACATATATTTGTCGATGTACGGGCTGATGTGGTTCTGAAAAAGGTCTTTGTCCATGTTCTGAAAAAAGACAGACTGGTCAGTCTTTTTTGTGAACTTCTTCATCAACATTTCATCGCTGTAATTTTCGATGAGTTTGAGCAATTCAAGTTCCGATTCGTTCAAAACCAATCCGCCACTTTTCAGATCGTGTGGTTTCACCACTTTTTTTATGGTGTAATACGACTTTTCTTTTTCAATTAAAAGTGGCACAAAAATGTGTCCCACTGAGCGGTGTTCCGTGAATCCGATTACAAACTCCTGTTCCAATTTTTCGATTTTTATTTGAATGTTATCTTCCTGCATTGATTTCAATCTGTACCCTGGCGCACAAACAAAACTTTAAAGATAAGACATTCCTGCTTGTGGAGGCTGATTTTTTACCTGAAGGGGCGATTTAAAACCAACATTTAACTTGCGGCATCATTCTTAGGTGTATTTCTGAAAAATAACATCGCTGGCAAAAAAGACAAGTTTTATAGACGTATATTCTTTGTTCATTGCTATTTTTGGCCGTCAGTTTAAAAATCGCAAATTAAAAACCAATATAATGACCCAAATTGTTGAAAAGGTTCTTTTTTCTGAAAAAGTAGCCAAGTTTATTGTCGATGCACCGCGGATTGCCCGTTCGCGCAAGCCCGGACATTTTGTGATTCTGCGTGTTGACGAAAAAGGTGAGCGCATTCCGCTGACCATTGCCGATGCCGATCGTGAAAAAGGAACCATTACATTGGTGGTTCAGAAAATGGGTGTCAGTTCGGCAAAACTTTTTGAACTGAATGTGGGAGATGAAATTCTCGATTTGGTTGGCCCGCTGGGGAAAGCCACGCATATTCACAAAGTCGGAACAGTTTTGGCTTGTGGCGGGGGGGTAGGAGTGGCTCCAATGTTGCCAATTGTTCAGGCATTCAAACAGGCCGGAAACCGCGTTATTTCCATTCTGGCGGCAAGAAATAAAGACCTTATTATTCTTGAAGATGAAATCCGAAAATGGTCGGACGAAGTGATTGTGATGACCGACGACGGATCATACGGAACCAAAGGGCTCGTAACTGCCGGGGCTGAAATGGTTATTCAGCGCGAAACGGTGAACGAGTGCATCGCAATCGGTCCGGCTGTAATGATGAAATTCACCTCTTTGCTCACAAAAAAATACCAGATACCAACACAATCCAGTCTGAACGCCATCATGGTTGACGGTACCGGAATGTGTGGCGCTTGCCGCGTTACTGTGGGTGGACGAACCATGTTTACCTGCATCGACGGGCCTGAATTTGACGCCCACCAGATTGATTTTGATGAATTAATCATGCGTCTTGGGGGATATTCCGATGAAGAAAAATTAGCCAGCGAACGGTATTTCTAATTCAATTAAACACGAAAAAATGACCACAAACAAAGAATATCTTCTGATTGAACGCGAAAAAGAATGGCGTGTCGAACTAAGAAAAAAAATAGCTAATAAGGAGCGCACAACCAAAACACGCACCCAAATGCCGGAGTTGGATCCTTTTGTGCGAATCCGCTATCAGGACAGGGAAGTGAATACCGGACTGACAGAAAAACAAGCTGTTGCTGAGGCTTCCCGGTGTCTGGATTGTCCGAACCCAACATGTATTGACGGCTGCCCGGTGAGTATCAATATCCCGAAATTTATCAAATACATTGAGCAGGGCAGTTTCCTCGAAGCGGCAAAAACGCTGAAAGAAACTTCGGCGCTTCCGGCAGTTTGCGGTCGCGTTTGTCCTCAGGAAAAACAGTGCGAAGCCACTTGTTTTTATACACTGAAGTTGAAGAAAGATCCGGTGGCAATTGGTCATTTGGAACGTTTTGCAGCCGACTACGAGCGGGAAAGTGGCTCAATGTCGGTGCCTGAAGTTGCCTCGCCGAACGGAATAAAGGTGGCTGCAATTGGTTCGGGACCTGCATCTCTTTCGTTTGCAGGCGACATGATAAAATTGGGTTACGATGTGACTGTTTTTGAGGCGTTGCACGAAATCGGCGGTGTTTTAAAATATGGTATTCCTGAATTCAGGCTTCCAAACAAAATCGTGGATGTTGAGCTTGCCAACCTTGAGCAGATGGGCGTAAAGTTTGTCCGGAATTTTATTGTTGGCAAAACAGCCAGCTTCGACGATCTGAAAGAAGAAGGTTTTCAGGCTTTTTTTGTGGCCAGCGGTGCCGGACTTCCGCGTTTTATGAACATTCCCGGCGAAAATTACAATGGCATTATGTCGTCGAACGAATACCTTACAAGGGTGAACCTGATGAATGCTGCCAGCGATGAATTTGATACGCCAATTATAAAAGGACAAAATGTGGCCGTTATTGGTGGTGGAAATACTGCGATGGATTCGGTACGAACTGCCAAACGTTTGGGCGCCGAACGTGCGATGATCATTTACCGTCGCTCGCGTGACGAAATGCCTGCCCGCGTTGAGGAGGTTCATCATGCTGAAGAAGAAGGTATTGAATTTCTCAATCTGGCCAACCCGGTGGAATATTTCGCTGACTCAAAAGGAAAGGTGAACCGGATGCGCGTTCAACGGATGGAACTTGGCGAACCTGATGCTTCAGGCCGCCGTCGTCCGGTGGTGATTGAAGGTTCTGAATATGATATTCCGGTTGATCTGGTGGTCGTGGCTGTTGGTGTTTCGCCAAACCCGCTCATTCCTTCCGAAGTAAAAGACCTGAAAGTTACCAAATGGGGAACCATTGTTGTGAACGAGGAAACCATGCAGAGTTCAATTCCGGAGTTATTTGCCGGCGGAGATATTGTAAGGGGCGGTGCAACCGTTATTCTTGCAATGGGAGACGGACGGAAAGCTGCGTTAGCGATGCATCAATACCTTTAACGATTTTGAATTAACGATTAACGATCAGCGAAGTATGTCAGATCTTTGAATCTTTAATCGTTAATCTTTAATCGTTAATCTTTGATCGTTAATCTTTTGTAATTTTAAATTGTAAATCATTTTATCATGGCAAATATATCAACCCGATTTTTTGGACTCAATTTAAAGAGTCCGGTGATTGCAGCAAGCAGCAGCATGACAGGCAATGCCGAACAAGTTATAAAGCTGGCCGAAGCTGGTGCCGGAGCCGTTGTATTGAAATCAATTTTCGAAGAAGAAATTTACCACGAATTGCAGGAAGAACTGAGTTTAAGAGACGATTTGCATTCTGATCCGGAATATCTTGATTATTTCGACTACGTAATTAAGCAGGAAAAAATCGGTAAATACCTCAAACTGATTGCTGAAGTTAAAGCCAAAACAACTGTGCCGATCGTTGCCAGTATAAATTGCATCAGTTCGGGCGAATGGACACTTTTTGCCCGAAAGCTGGAAGAAGCCGGAGCCGATGCTCTTGAGCTCAACATGTTTGTAAGTCCGTCTGATTTTAATAAATCGTCATCGGCCAACGAACAGTTTTATATTGAAACCGTGAGCAAAGTTTTACAGGTGGTCAGCATTCCGGTCAGCATTAAGATTAGCCATTATTTTTCCAATCTGGCCTTGATGGTGAAGAAGTTATCAAGTTCAGGGATTGCAGGTATTACGGTTTTTAATCGTTTCTATACGCCTGATATTGATGTGAATAATCAGAAAATTATTACTGCAGACGTGCTGAGTTCCCCTGATGATTATTATTTGCCATTGAGATGGATTGGTATTCTGTCGGGTAACGTGGCTTGTGAAATGGCTGCAACAACCGGAATTCATACTGTAGAAACTGCTTTGAAGTTTTTGCTTGCAGGAGCTTCTGCAGTTCAGATTGCATCCGTATTATACAAGGAAGGGCCTGAAGCCATCACCCGGATGAACAATGGGATTTCGAACTGGATGGATCAGAAAGGATATACTTCATTGACAGATTTCAGCGGGACATTGAGCCAATCGGCTTCATCAACAGAGGCATGGCAGAGGGTTCAGTTTATGAAATATTTTGGAGAGAAAGCATATTGAAAATTGTCTTACTTTTGATCCGGATTAAATTTTAGTCAGAACCATGAAGTTATTTATCTCAATATGTTTGTTCATTTTGCTTTTTCTGAATGTTCAACAAGGGTATTCTCAGAAGGAAGTTGGATTTTCGGGGAATACCTACCTGCTGCATAAAGTAAAAAAAAGTGAAACTATTTATGGTTTGTGCCAAAAATACAAAGTTACACAAGAGGAATTAAAAACAGCAAATTTTGGTTTGACCTCAGTTTTGAATGTTGGCGATATCCTGAAGATTCCGGTAAAAAAAGTAGTCGCAACACAGAAGCTTGATCAACAGTCGGTTAATGTTGTTGCCACCGAACCTGAATATTATTATCACAAGGTAATCAAAAGGCAAACGATCTTTTCGATTTCGAGACAATATGGCATTACTGCAAACGAACTGATCAGGTATAATCCTGAAATCAG
>JAUYEQ010000322.1 GCA_030691295.1 Bacteroidota bacterium | reverse complement strand
GGTATCACCAGGAGATTCATCAACGCCGGCAAAAAGCGAACCTGCCATTATTGAATGGGCACCGGCTGCGATGGCTTTTACAATATCGCCTGAATACCGGATTCCACCATCGGCAATTACCGGAACACCAGTTTTTTTGATGGCTTTGCTCACATTGTAAATGGCCGAAAGCTGCGGAATTCCTACTCCGGCAATAACTCGTGTTGTGCAGATCGAACCCGGTCCGATTCCAACTTTTACCGCATCGGCACCAGCAAGAACCAAATCAGTGGCGGCTTCGGCAGTGGCAATATTTCCGGCAACAAAATCAATTTCAGGATACTTGTTTTTGGCTTTTTTGAGCATTTCCAGAACATACATCGAATGGCCGTGAGCAGTATCAATTACAATGGCATCAACCTGGGCTTTTACCAATTCGTCAACACGATCCATGGTGTCACCGGTAATTCCAACTGCTGCTGCAACCCGCAACCGTCCCTTTTCATCTTTGGAAGCCAGCGGTTTGTCTTTTGCTTTGGTGATATCTTTATAAGTTACCAACGCAATCAGTTTGTTGTTTTTATCAACCACCGGCAACTTTTCAATTTTGTATTTCTGAAGTATTTCGGAGGCCATTTCAAGCGAAGTAGAAATATTGGTCGTTACCAGATTGTCTTTGGTCATCACTTCCGAAACCAGTTTGTTCATGTCGTATTCGAATCGAAGGTCGCGGTTGGTAACAATGCCAACCAAACATCCCTGTTCGTCGATAACCGGTATCCCTCCGATCTTAAAAGTTTTCATCAGACCAATGGCATCACGAACAGTTTTTTCTTTCGAGATGGTAACCGGATCATAAATCATCCCGTTTTCAGCACGTTTTACGCTGGTAACCTGTTTGGCCTGATGTGCAATGCTCATATTTTTGTGGATCACACCAATGCCACCTTCGCGCGCAATGGCAATGGCCATCAGCGAATCGGTTACCGTATCCATCGCAGCAGTAACAACCGGTGTATTCAACCTTATATTACGGGTAAACAACGAAGATAAATCAACCTCGCGCGGTAAAACTTCTGAATAAGAGGGTATTAACAACACATCATCAAAAGTTAAACCTTCGGATACAATTTTATCGGCAAAAAACGACATTTATGTGTATTTTTAGATTCTGGTTGAAAGGCAAAACTACGAAAAAATCAGGTACAAATGTCCTGATTTTTTTAGTGGCTTCATCCCTATAAACTTTAATGTTCATTAAAAATTGTTAAGCAGAATAGCGAAAAAGAATCACCACAGATTTCACAGATTTACACAGATACGTTTCTTTGATTGAAATACTGATTTTAAGATAACTATCAGCCAAGATGGAATCCTGAAAGGATTTAATTTGAATAACCGCGGGTGAAGTGAAACGGAACCAGCGGAAGACGAATGAAACAAAGGAAAAGGCGCATTCGGAAATGATATTTGAAAAGGAAATTTGTATGCGCCGTAAAAAAAACAGCGATTCGGGGAATAGAATAATTTAGCTTTGATTCGTAATTGGGATGATTAAATGGCAAAGCAGTAGCTGCGGACAATATTTTTTTGCCCACCAACTTAACCTGCCATGTTGT
>JAUYEQ010000494.1 GCA_030691295.1 Bacteroidota bacterium | reverse complement strand
AACAGAAATTATCATTTAAAAATTAGAACATGAAAAACAGACTATTATCAATTGTATTAATTCTTGCGCTGTCAGCATCATTCGCGATTGCACAGGAACCAGGGAAAATGTCATTTGGCATTTTAGGTGGAGTAAATTTTCAGAATCTGAACGGAAAAATTTCATCAGGTGACAAACTTGAAAATGATATGTTAATGGGTTTCCATGGTGGTGTTAATGTTCAGATACCGATTGCTCCTGAATTCTATTTTCAACCCGGATTGATGTTTGCCGTAAAAGGCGCTAAAAACACCAAAACTATTTTGGGAAGCGAAATCACAGATGAGATCAAGCTTAATTATATTGAAGTGCCATTGAATTTGGTTTACAAAGGTGCTTTGGGCAGCGGATTTGTGATGCTTGGATTTGGACCTTATGTTGCTTATGGTATTAGCGGTAAGGAAGTAATTGCCGGAAACTCATTTTCTTATGAAAAAGGTGTTGATTACAATGCATTTGATGCAGGCGCCAACATTTTCGTAGGTTATGAAATGTCAAGCGGGATCTTTTTACAGTTGGATACCCAATTCGGTATGCTGGATATTGATCCTAATGAAAACAATACTGCAAAAAATACAGGCTTCGGTCTGTCATTAGGATATAGGTTTTAGTGGAGTTTGGTTAATAAGAGAGAGAGTTAGTGCGAGAGAGGCCGTTCCCCAGCAGGGACGGTCTTTCTTTTTAAGTTAAATTAAATGTGTGAATTGTGTAACTTTTTTTTAAAGTTATATAACACATTTCTTTTCGGTTTTTTTCACCTTTGCACCGTAATTTTATTGGCTATATGGCTTTCCGTACTAAAAAACAATACATCTTATCAAAAGGGCTTGATGAGTATTTCAAAGGGGTTCACAGCGCCTGGAAATTTACCGGCCTTTTCTTTAAAGAAGTATTCAAGAGACCGTTTCATCTTCGCGAAGTAATTAATCAGAGTTTCGAAATCGGGTTGAAATCCTTGCCGTTAATCTCGCTAACCGGTTTCATAGTCGGTATCGTTTTTACCAAACAATCGCGCCCTTCACTCGAAGATTTTGGAGCAACAAGCTGGCTTCCTTCCCTAATCGGAATCGCCATTGTGAAAGCGCTCGGGCCTTTGGTCACCGCGCTTATCTGTGCCGGAAAAGTTGGCTCGGGCATTGGCGCTGAACTTGGTTCGATGAAAGTAACCGAGCAAATAGATGCGATGGAAGTATCTGCCATCAACCCGTATAAATACCTGGTTGTTACCAGGGTGCTGGCAACCACAATCACCATTCCGGTGCTGGCTCTGTATTGTAGTTTTGTAGCGCTTTATGGTTCTTACATAAATGTTCATGCTGAAGAAACAGCGAGTATGATCAGTTTTTATCAAAGTGCGTTTAAAACCATCTCCTTCCTCGATATTTTCACTTCGGTAACCAAATCAATTATTTTTGGATTCACCATCGGAATTGTTGGAACTTACAAGGGGTTTAATGCAACACAGGGAACACGTGGAGTGGGACGTGCAGCCAATCAGGCAGTTGTGCTTGCCATGTTCCTGATTTTTATTGAAGAAGTGCTTATTGTACAGGTGGCCAATTGGTTCAGATTTTTTTAACACATGAAAGAGCTACATAATATTATTCACAAAGAGGAAACTGTCATTTCGATCACCGGATTGCATAAGTCATTTGGCGATCAGGAAGTATTAAGAGGTGTTGACTTTAACCTCTTTAAAGGCGAAAATGTTGCTGTACTCGGAAAATCGGGTACCGGAAAATCTGTTTTAATCAAGATAATTGTAGGATTGCTCACGCGTGATCAGGGTGAAGTGATCGTACTGGGACAACATATCGATCAGCTGGTCGGCAAAGAACTGGACGCTTTGCGCCTGCGAATCGGATTTTCATTTCAGAGCAGCGCGTTGTACGACAGCATGAATGTTCACCAGAACCTGGCATTCCCGTTAATCATGAATAGGAAAACAATGTCGAAGGCGCAGGTCGATTTTGCCGTTGATGAAGTTTTGGATTCAGTAGGTTTGGGCAATAAGAGCAAACAGATGCCTTCAGATCTTTCAGGCGGACAGCGAAAAAGGATTGGCATTGCCCGTACCTTAATTCTGAAGCCCGAAATCATGCTGTATGATGAGCCCACTTCAGGACTCGACCCAATTACAAGTGCAGAAATTATTGACCTTATCAATGAAGTTCAGCAGAGGTACAACACCAGTTCGGTCATAATTACACACGACCTT
>JAUYEQ010000490.1 GCA_030691295.1 Bacteroidota bacterium | reverse complement strand
TTTCCGAAGTTTCCGCCGGCAAATTACAATCAGGATACGATTGCCTGGCCAACGGGAAATATACTTCCGGATATAAATACCGGAGTTGACAATGTAAAATTACAGCAGATCACAAAGAAGCTGATGGACGAAAATGGCTACAAAGGAAATGCATTCGCTTTTATGGTGGTTCACAAAGGTGTTCCGGTAGCCGAAGCATATCAGCCGCAGTTCAATGCCAAGACCCGTTTCCAAAGTTGGTCGATGGCAAAAAGTTTCACCAATACGCTGGCCGGAATCATGGTAAGAGATGGTAAATGGGACATTGATCAGCCCATTAATATTCCTGAATGGCAAACTGACGACCGCAAACAAATTACCTATAAAAATCTGATGTATGCAGAAAGCGGATTACTTTGGAACGAAGATTACGGCAACCGCTCTGACGTTACTGTGATGCTTTATTGCGAAAATGATTTTGCACGTTTTGTATTTGGTCAGCCACTCGAATCTCCGGTTGGCAGTAAATGGTATTATTCATCGGGAAATCCAAACGTGGTTACATACCAATTACGGCAAACCATCGGCAACGATCAGGAATACTACCAATTTCCTTATAACCACTTATTTTATAAAATCGGTATGCCCAATGCCGTTTTCGAAGTGGACGCTTCAGGCACTTTTGTTGGTTCATCGTACATTTATGCCACTGCCCGTGACTTTGCCAGGTATGGGTTGTTGCATCTTCAGGATGGTGTTTTTAATGGCGAACGAATTTTACCTGAAGGATGGGTTTCTTTCAGTGCCAGTCCAAATGCACAAAGCAGGGGCGAATATGGCTCTCTGTTTTGGCTGAACAAATCGGGAAAACTTCCTTCTGCACCTGATGATATGTATTGGTGTCAGGGGTACGATGGTCAGCGCATTTTTATCATTCCTTCCAAAGAATTGGTAGTGGTTATTTTAGGATTCTCGCATAAACCCAAAAATGAAATGAATTGTGATGCTCTTTTGGGTGATATTATGGGAACGATCAAGTGATCATTTACTTTTCTGAAACGTAAGCAATGGCTTGTTTTACCAATTTCTGATAATTGGGATTGAACCACGAATTTTTATCGTGACCCGGCTGAATATAGACGATGTGCGAATTTTCCTTTTTATGTGTCCAACCGATTATTTTGCTGCTTTGCGGATGATCGGTTGTAAGCAATGGCGTTACGCCTGGTAAAACTTCGGTGTTGCCATAAACTTCATCCAGAATTTCAAAGTTCTTGATTCCTTTGGTTACCGGATGTTTTTGATCGGTTATTTTTACTGCGAAAGTCACATCATGCTGATAGGTGGAGGTTTGCGGGGTGTTTTTTTCTTCGTGGTATTTGCCGCCAACAATGGTTATATATTCGTCCCAAGCTTGATAAGAGCATTGCGAATGATGGAGAAAAACCAATCCTTTGCCCGATTTCAGCAATTTATAATAGCTCTCTTTTTCTGCTTCGGAAATGGTTTTCGGCATATCGTAAAAAACCACTGCATCAAATGTTTTCAGATCAATTGTGCCAAGCTGAAGGTTGGCTTCAGGATGTTTTAACTCGGTATAGCTGATATCTTGAAATGAATCAAACATCTCGAAAAACGATTCACGGTCGAAATTATGGCCGCCGGTAACAACAATTACATTCAACTTTTTTGCTGAAGCTGAAGCAATGAGAAATAGACTTAGAATCAATAGTTGAAATCGTTTCATAGTTGTAGATTAAAACATACTAATCACCTTTTTTAAAGCCTCAATAAACCGGTCGATTTCTTCCATCGTATTGTAAAAAGCGAAAGAAACGCGCACGGTTCCCTGAATTCCAAAATGGGCCATCAGCGGATCTGCGCAATGGTGCCCTGTGCGGACAGCAATCCCGAATTTATCGAGCATAGTTCCCAAATCGAAGAAATGAACTCCCTCAACATTGAACGAAATTACGCCTGATTTTTCGGGCTGAGTTCCGTAAATCCGCAATCCGGGAATTTTCAGCAATTCGGAAGTTGCATAATTTAGCAATTCAGTTTCGCGGGTTGAGACCGTTTCCAAACCGATGTTTTGCAGGTAATCAATGGCTGCTCCAAAAGCAATTACACCGCTGATGTTGGGCGTTCCTGCTTCAAATTTATAAGGCAATTCGTTGTAGGTTGTTCCGGCAAAACTTACTTCCGAAATCATTTCGCCACCTCCCTGGTAAGGAGGCATTTTGTTTAGCAGTTCTTTTTTTCCGTAGAGAACGCCCACACCATTTGGTCCATACATTTTGTGGGCAGAGAATGCATAAAAATCAACATCCAGCTCCTGAATGTCGATTTTGAGATGAGGAACTGCCTGGGCGCCATCAACCAAAACGTGGATTCCACGGGCATGTGCTTTTTCGGTGATCAATTTTATTGGATTGATGGTTCCCAGTACATTTGAAATATGCGTTATTGCAATGATTCTGGTGCGATCAGTTATTAAAGAATCCAGTTCCTCAACCAGTAAACGTCCGTTATCATCAATTGGTAACATCACAATTGTGGCCTTCTTACGTAGCGCCATCAGTTGCCACGGCACAATGTTCGAATGGTGTTCCATTTCCGAAACGATGATTTCATCGCCTTCCTGAATAAAAGCTTCGCCGTAAGAAAATGCAACCAAATTGATGCTTTCAGTAGCTCCCTTGGTAAAGATAATCTGCTCACGGGTTTCAGCATTGATCAGGCTTCTCACCTTTTCGCGGGTATCCTCATAGGCAAGCGTTGCCTTATCGGCCAGAAAATGTGCAGCACGATGAATGTTTCCGTAGTATTCGGTGTAGGTTCGGTTCAACGCGTCAATCACCTGTTGCGGTCGTTGCGTGGTGGCCGCGTTATCAAAATAAACCAGAGGGCGGTTGTATATTTTTTGGTTCAGGATCGGAAAATCCTGACGTATTTTTTCAATATCGAAACTCATAATCAATACATTAATTTGGAATAAACAACAATTCAGGATTGAATATTCCTTGTGTGCGCCAAAGATAAGAGAAATAAATCAAGTGACCTGTCGTCTGATATTATATAGCTTTTTCAACAACTTTCCACCTCTCGACGAAATTCCGGCAGAACCGTGATATTCAATTTCATGTTCGATTAAACTGATCAGTTCGCCTGTAAAATCAGGTTCTTTCTGTGCAATATTGAACAGAATTTGCATGGCATGAACGCGCACTGCAATTGGTTCTTCAGAGTTTGTAAACACGTCAATGCAAAAATTCAATAACAAAGCCATTTTTTCTTCCGGAATATCATGAAGACTGATCAGTTTCAACAGATGCCTTTTTTTACTTGCATTTTGCGTGGTCAGCAAAAATTCGGTCATCAACGGAAGAAAAGGCACAATAAGTTTGGGCTGTTTTTCATGGATCATTTCTGCCAGATACATTGCCCGCCAGCTTTTATCCAGTTGATCATTCAGCGCAATACTCATTAAACGATCTAAATTCTCCGGAAAAATGGAAATATGCTGCACTACCAAAGCAATGTTTTCCCATGAAAGAATCAATGTATAAAGCTCATTTTCTGTCATATTGCTATCTTGATTTTTTTTAGCTAAAACTCTATTTGAATAGGTGCTTAAGAGAATCCACTAAATTAGATATTTCAGCAAAAGGTTTACCGCTGTGCTTTTGATAAATAGTATGATGAAACTTATCTATTTCTTCCAGTACAGGTAATACTTTTTTCCACTTGTTATCATTTACAGCAGCAAAAAACATAGCACTTTCGTCATTCATTCTTTTATTGGCAAGAACTAATATTTCTTTTCCAAAATCGGAAAGGACAAGCTGTTTAATCCGTTTATCTGTTTCATCCTGAATTTCATACAATAAACCATTGTTGATTAATCGTTTGATTGTATCCATTCCCGTGGTGTATTCAAGGTGGTAGATATTAATCAAGTCAGTCTTTTTAGCCTTCTCCAACATGTTAACAGTTTGAAGGAACAGGAACTCCAGGCGTGTATTTATAACCATATCCTTTAATGCTTTGCGGGCATAAAACTCATGGTATCGGGCAATTCTGGCGGTTGTTTCCAGAAATCGTGTTTTGTCGTCAAATTTATTGATAAAGGGAAATGATGATGATTTACTGACACTATCTGTTCCTTTTTCTTCGGGTTCCGGTTCTTCATATTCCCTGGCGATAATCCATCTGGCAAAATCCAGGACATTTAAGTGTTTCTGTTCCAACTCATATTCCTCGTAAAGGTCTATTATCTGTTTTATAACACCATACTTATTCTTCATTGAAATAATTTTTGTGTGAAAATACAAAAAGATTCACTAGATTTGCATCGGATACGATATATTAATGTCGTATCCGATTTTAATTGATTCGTTTTTTTAAACGGATCTGTTTTTTTTTACTAAAAATACTAAAAATGTGTAGACAGGCAAAAGTTGTGTCTACTCCGAAAAGTCAAAACCACCCAACTGCCGGCATGCAGTCTGGAATCGCCTAAAGAGGCTCCGAAAATTAATCGATTTTCAACGAGTCCTCCTTTAGAAGTCAGATTTTCAACGATGAAAATCGAGAAATTCAGACTTTTCGGAGCAGACTTATTTGTAGTTGAAGAATCTTTCGGAAAGTTGATTCAATTTTCAGATAATTCAATTCAAGCAATTTATACGATTTATATAATTCTAAACTATTCAGAAATGGAAGGTAAAATTAAAATTACAGACCTGGATTACGTGCGACTGTGTAATCTTATCACGTCATTAAAACAATCAAAGAACGGAGAACTTAAGAATATCTCAGTTTTAGCGGAAGAAATTGCCAGGGCAGAAAGAGTTGATCCCAAACAGATCTCACCCGAAATAGTAACAATGAATTCAACGGTTGAAATCATGGATTTAGACACCAATAAATCATTGATTGTAAAGCTTGTATATCCAATTGATGCAGACTTCAAGAAAGGAAATGTTTCAATATTGTCGCTGGTGGGAAGTGCGATCTTAGGTTATAAGGCAGGGAGTAAAATATCATTTGAAGTTCCGTTGGGAAAGAAAGAGATGATGATCAAAAAAATTATTTACCAGCCGGAATCGAATGGCGAATTCACTGTCTAATATGATCAAAAAAATCAAATCAATAAACTTGCCATCTAACTGGTTAAAATTTCCGGAATGGGACTTCGAGAATTCGTTGATTTTCAACGGATGCTACTTTCAGAGTCTGGGGTAGTGTTGTTGAAAATCAAGGAATTTGGACTTTTTGGTACAGACTCAATATTTATTTACCTGAAAACAGGTTAATTTTTGTTTTAGTTAAACTTCAAAGTTAAAATCATGGCAAAAAAGGGAATAGGTTTAAAAGAACCCAGTAAAGATATGAAAGCTAAAAAGCTCGAGAAGAAACTCAAAAAAGAAGAGGGAAAAGTTAAAAAGAGAAAAAACCAACGATGAAATGAATATCTCAATTCTGGATTTTGAGGTATTGATGTTGTATTCTGACAATTGAAAATTGTCAGAATACAACATCAGAAGATATTCAGTTATTAATTATAAATTGAAGAAAATGTGCCAGATAGAAAACATCAAAAACATAATAGCCAACGAATATGGATTTGATAGTTGGAACCCCTATTTCGAATACTTTAGGACTACAGAACCAGGTAGGAAAATATTACAGAAAGGAA
>JAUYEQ010000477.1 GCA_030691295.1 Bacteroidota bacterium | reverse complement strand
TTCATGCACACCCATTTGCCTTTGCTGTTGCTTTGCCAGTTCGAACCATAAATAAAGCCGTCTAATTCAATCAATCCATGGTGATGGTTATCTAAAGTCATGTTGCTCCATTTTTCGGTTACCGACATTCCGTCTTCACTCATTTCTACCATCGCATTGCGGTAATCGTACCCCATCGAAAGGAAAATGTCGCGTCCTTTGAAAGTTGGCGTATTGGTCCAGATCAGGCCGGGTTGATCCCATTTGGTGCCATCCCAATATTTGAACGACCACACCACTTTTCCTGAAGCCGGTTCCAAAGCAACCAAATGAGTTCCGGTTACTGCCAGAATATACCTGAATTGTTTGTATTCATAAATTATTGGAGAAACATAGGAACGGGGTCCGCCCACGCTTTCGCTTTGCCAAACGGGTTTTCCGGTCATTTTATCGAAGGCGACGACCGAAGTCTTGGCTCCGCCGGGAGTACAAATCACTTTATCATCCACAATCAGCGGTGATTCTGAAACTCCCCATATATGCCATTCAGCACTATAATCCTTGTCCACATTCACTTTCCAGCGAATTGCACCGTCATTTACATTCAAACAAACCAGCTCGCCGGTTCCGCTAATAATATAGATCCGGTCATCTTCAATGGTTGGAGTGCTTCGGGTATCAGGAAATGATTTTGCCCATGAACGGCCATAAGCTACTTTCCATTTGGTGTGGCCATCAGGAGTAATGCACGAAAGATAATCTAGGGTATCGATCATTCCGGTGGCAAAAATAAACTTATCGGTAGCAACAACCGACGAATAACCTTTACCAATTCCTTCCACTTTCATCAGTAATTCAGGACCGGCATCGGGCCATTTTTTCAACAACCCGGTATCCGTAAATTTGCCGTCGCGGTTAAGTCCACGCCACTGAATGGGTTGAGCAAATACAATTAGCACAAGTAAAAGAAGTGTAAACGTAAGGGTTAATTGTTTCATATTTTAAGTTGATTTATTCTGAAATTTTATAGGCAATCAACACATTACCGTGACGAACATACAAAATACCTTTATTTATTACAGGGTGAGCCCAGTGCTGCTCGGCACCCAAAGCAACTTTTGCTTTGCTGATGACCTTGAATGCTGAAGGATTGGCTTCGGCCATAAACAATTCTCCTTTTTCGGTATAACCAATCAGATTTTTGTTGGCGGCAATGGTCACCCCTTTTCCAAGTTCTGTTGACGAATATTTTTGCTGACCTGTTTTCCAGTCGACACATTGCCAGCTGCGATCTTTGTCTCCCGATCCATACATGAAACCGTCAATTAAAACTGCGCCACCCTGGCGGCTGTCGAAACTTTTTATTTCCCATTCTTTGGTAACCGAACTTCCATCGGCACTAAGTTTAAGTTTTTCACCACCCTGTCCGTATCCGCTGAAAACAAACAATCCACCATCTTGATAAATCGGGGTATTGGGATGAACAGCCCACTGGTTAGGGTGACCAAAATTCCAAAGCATTTTTCCGGTTGTAGCATCGATGCCCAAAACATTACTATGAGTATGTGTAACCAATAATTGTCGGTTGGGGAGTTTTATTAAAAGTGGAGTGCAATATGCAGACAATTCGCCCAATCCGGGACACGACCAGATGGTTTCGCCGGTCATGCGGTTTAAGGCCATCACGTTGTTGGTCTTTCCTCCGGGCGTAACAAAAACTTTATCGCCATCAACAAGTAAGGATTCGGTGTAGCCCCAGGTAATATTTGTAGCATCATAATTTGTCAAACAATCTTTTTCCCAAACTACTTTGCCTGAAGTTAAATTCATACAGGTAATTTTTCCGTGACCAGTGAACAAGTAGGCCAAATCGCCAACAATTGTAGGTGTTGAGCGGGTTCCCGGATAACTGGTATCGAACTCTTTTCCGTATTTGAATTGCTGAAGTTCCTTGCCGTTTTGGTCGAGTACAAACAAAACAGCTTGTCCTCCAACCATTCCGTTGATGTAAATTTTGTTGTTGGCAAAAGCAGGAGATGAGAATCCCTGTCCCAACTTATCGAATGTCCATAGAATCTGAGGACCTTCGGCTGGCCATTGTGGCAAAAGTTTATCGACTGTATAAATTCCTGAAGAATTCACGCCACGCCATTTGGTGGCTTCCTGAGCATTTGTCGTGACTGACAGGCAGACAAATAAAATTACAAACACTGATGATAGTTTCATATATAAAGCTTGAAAAATGATTTGGGTAAAAGTATTAAGGATCGGCCAGTAAAACAAGAAGATACGGAATTTAACAAGGTTCTAAATAGTAAGATTCATTAACAAATTAGAAATGAGCATGAATACCGTATAAGTATAGATTTCAACCTGTTATAAACAATCATTCTTATTATGGAGCATTCACTCCATTCAAATAGCAGGGTTGATCGATATGTGGCTATTGAAAGTTTCAGCTTGTTGAAATAAAAAAAGACACGGGGAAAGCAGGTAAATTTCAAACCCGTATGGAAACAATTTAGTTCAATATTCTTCAGTTAAGGCAATATTCAAAATATCCCTCTATTTGAAAAATTTGGCCATTAAACTACGAAGAAGCTTCTCCTGAATAGGTTTTTCCATATAATCGTTCATTCCAGCCTCAAGACAAACGTCTCTTTTTTCAGTGGGTTCGCTTCCGGTTAGAGCAACAATAATTGCCCGGTGTGACATTTTTGATTCCTGTTCAAATGTGCGGATTTCCGAAGTAGCCTCCAATCCATCCATTTCTGGCATCTGCATATCCATCAAAATGAGATC
>JAUYEQ010000467.1 GCA_030691295.1 Bacteroidota bacterium | reverse complement strand
CTCGAAAGGTCAACGATTTTAACTTTTGAAAAGTGTTTGCGGACTTTAATTAATTTTCGGAGCGTTGAATCAGTACTTCCATCGTTTATAAACAGAATCTCGTAATTTGAAGTGAACGATTCCACGGCATTTATTGCACGCGATGCCAATTCATCTATCAAATCTTCTTCGTTATAAACAGGAATTATGAGTGAAAACATAGATTTGTTTTTTTCAGTACGTTTTTTTCCTGAAGTAAAATTCGGGTTTCAGGAAAATGACAGGGTAAACCGGGGCTAAAGATACAGAAATTCACTTTGAAAACATTGGAACTGCCAATGTTGGAATAATTTGCCATTTAAAAAATGCCAGTTCAGAGAAATGAATCCCTTCGCTGGCAATTTTGTTGGTTGGTTTTAGACAAGTATCCCGGTTAAAAGGATGAAAAGCGTGTGCGGTGTTGAAATTTTAATGATTTATATGATTGTCCGATTGCATACATATTTGGCATTTTGCATCAGTCATTTATTGTCATTCTGTAGTCATTTATTAGCAACTTAATGACTGCCAAATGACAATTGAATGCCCTTCGACTGCTACGCGCTCAGGGAACTGCCTTTTATGACATCGGGTAATATTTATTACTGATATCTTTTAATTTTCAGACCCTGTCATCCTAGATGTTTGGTATTTTCCAGGGTGCACGGAAATTCCTCATCAGCATTTTGCTTGCTTCGGCATTGCCGATTATTTGTTCTTTTACCGGATCCCACTTAATTCTCTGTTTGGTGGTCATGGCAATTTCGCCAAGCAAACCAACTGAAATGGAACGATGGGCAACTTCAACCGGTGTAATGGTTTCCTTGCGGGTTTTGATACATTCCAGAAAATTCCCGATGTGATCGTTGCTTTTATAGAGCGCTTTTTTGCCTGAACCAAGTTCTTCAGAAATCAGCTCTGGTTTCGAGGCAGTAATAATATCGCCACGGTCAACATGAATCCAGCCATTTTCACTATACCAGGTTACGCCCATTCCGTGAGGCAAACGGGCGGAATTGGCCACGCGGATCACAACTCCTGATTTGTATTTACAATCGAAATCGAATTCGCCGGGAACATTGTACAATTCAGTAGCAGCCGGATACACGCCTTCGCCCGAAACTTCAATCGGCCCTGTGCGGTCGAGTCCCAATGCCCAGGTGGCAATGTCGATGTGGTGACCTGCCCAGTCGGTTAGTTGTCCTCCTGAATAATCAAGTATCCAACGCCAGTTCCAGTGGCAAACACCACGGTACGGAACTTTGGGCGCCGATCCCAGCCAGAAATCCCAATCGAGTTCGGCAGGTACTTCTTTTATTGATGGCATTCCAACCAGTTTCGCCGCATTGGGCAAACCAACTTCCACGCGATCAACTTTCCCCAATCTTCCGTTGAAAACAAGCTCTGCTCCTTTGTGAAAATTAGCTACCGACCGCTGCCAGCTTCCGGTTTGCCATATAATTTTGTTTTTTTGAACTGCTTTTACAATCTGCTGTCCTTCACCGATACTTCTGGCCAAAGGTTTTTCGCCGTAAATGTCGATTTTCTTGTTGGCAGCTGCCACATAAGTGATACTGTGCCAATGGTCGGGTACCGAAATGCAGACAGCATCCAGTTTTTCCTTTTCCAGAAATTCGCGGTAATCCTTGTGTGTCCGGCAATCGGTGTTTGCGTATTGCTGATTAACGATGGCCGAAGCCTTCGCCAGGTTTCTCGTGTCGAGGTCGCACATGGCAACCAACTGTACTTCCTTAAATTTCAGGAATCCCCGCATATTGCTGATTCCCTGAGAACCAACTCCAATCGCTCCCAATACAAGGCGATCGCTTGGAGGTACAACTCCGTTCATTCCCATTGCCGACGAAGGAATAATGTGCGGCAATACCATCGTTCCGGCCACTACCGAAAGTGAATTTCTAAGAAAGGATCTGCGTGTGCTTTTGTTGTCCATATTAGTTTAGTTTGAAGCCTCCCCCGCCCCCTCCACAAGGAGGGGAGAAAGAATCGGCATTTGTAAGTTTCAAGAATGAATCAAAATCGCATTTCTAATTTTTCCAATATTTTAACTCACCCCGTCGCATCTGCGATGCTCTTCCCCTCACTTTTAAAAGAGAGGGGGGAAGGCCGCCTGCGGACTTCAGGGTGAGTTAATTTAAAATGCAACAATAAATTATTTCACTTAATTTGTCGTTATATGCAATTCCCAAACTCCCCTCCTTCGGAGGGGTCGGGGGAGGCCGTTGGGCTTTTAGGCCTTATGTGCTGTTCCTGGAATTGGTACTTCAAATTGCATGTCAACCGGACCAAATTCAATTACCTGCGGACCGAGATCCATATCCGATTTGTAAATTTCTTCCCAGGTAATTTTTTTACCGGTGTACGCCGCTGTACGCGCCATGATTGCAGTGAGCGTTGACAAAGCAGTTTCTTCCGCCTGATTTACATACTCACCCGTGCGGATGGCATGAACAAGGTGCATGTGTTCCTGCACATAAGCCGGAATTAATATGTGATTTGTTTCGTTGCCGTTTTCATCTTTCGGGTATTCAAATTTCCATTTTACCGATCCGTCAAGGTTCCAGATGGTATTGGCACAGTTGGTATAACCTTCAGTTCCCATGATGAATTCGCCGGTCGCGTTGGCGCAGTTGTCGATCTGGCGACACATACTGTGTGAGAAAACTCCACCTCCATAATCAAAATCAATACTGAAAAAGTCGTACTGATCGCCTGTTAAACGACGTGCACGACCTCCGTAACCTACTGCACTCTCAGGCTGTTTGCCAAGAAACCAGTTAATTACATCGATATTGTGAACATGTGTATCCAAAATATGATCGCCACACAACCAGCAGAAGTTGTTCCAGTTGCGGATCATGTAAGTCATATCGTCCCAGCCTTCTTCACGGGTGCGGAACCACACATGATTCTGGTTCCAGAATGCCCTTGCCGAAACCGGTGTTCCGATGGCACCGTTGGCAACCTGCTGATAGGTTTCAATATAATCCTGCTGATGACGCCGCTGGGTTCCGGTAACCACATTCAAGCCAACGGCCTGTGCTTTTTTGCCACTGGCAATTATCGACCTGATTCCAACCGGATCAACTGCCATCGGTTTTTCCATGAAAACATGCTTGTTCTTTAAAACAGCTTCCTTGAACTGATCGGGCCTGAATTGCGGCGGAGTTGCCAAAATCACCACATCAACATCGGCCAGCGCCATCACTTGTTTATATCCTTCAAATCCTGAGAAACAGTTTTCCGCCGGAATTTCCATCTTCAGTTTCGAAAAGCGTTCGCGTGTAGCATCTATTCTATCCTGAAATACATCGGCCAAAGCAACAATGTGCAAATCGGGCCCGGCACTTATAAAATTTAAGGCTGCGCCTGTTCCGCGGTTACCGCAACCGATCAATGCGGCACGCAGTTTTTTACCTTTTGGAGCAGCTTTCAGGATGGGTGGCAATCCCAGCTCTTTTGCATCCTTTGCTTTTTTACATCCTGAAATCATGGCACTTGCGCCCAACAAACCGATTCCGGCCAATGCGGTCGATTCAAGAAACCTTCTTCTGTTAAAACCTTTATTTGTATTTTCCATCGGGAACAATTTTTCTATTTTATACTCTCATCTACTTCACAAACTACCCTGAAACCAATGTCAACACAATCGGAATACCACCAAACGCTTTTTGGCATTTGCGGGTCGGTAACCAACCATGCTTTGGTTTTGGTGAAATCGCGCGCTGCGCTTCGTACATCTTTGGCATCGCTTTTAAACGAACCGCCTCTGATCACACGTTCCTGACCTTTTCGGGGACCTTTGGGATTA
>JAUYEQ010000461.1 GCA_030691295.1 Bacteroidota bacterium | reverse complement strand
AGGAATTGTTGCTTTTGCCGTTGGTGATGCACCAGTTTTTGAAAGCATTTCCTTAATCGAATCATTCTGCCCGAGTCCTTTCAGGCGGGTTGATACATTTTCCTGATCAACGGTGAGATCCCTGAAATCAGGATAATCCGGCAGCCAACCCATTGTTAGTCTTCTGCGAATAAATTCATCCATTGTAACCTCCTTTGTTAAAATTAATATGTAAAACCTATTTTGTTAAAATTGTTCGATAATTATCTAACTGACTATAATTTACTGTATTCTATACTTTGTCCGCCAGCTTTAATTTGATTTATTACCCTGCCATAAAACTTCTGATAGGTAGCCCTTGAATTGAGCACTGCATCTTTTTGGTTAACAACGCCAATTTTATCACCGATAATCAGACATCCTTCCGTATCACTGATGGTATTGCCCCAGTGAATCAAAATAAATTCGAAATCAGGTACATTTTGTACCCAAATCATGTCGTGGTTATACGTTTTGGAAAATTTGGGCGACCAGCGTGTAGCCAAAGGATATGTCCCATATGGGATACAGGTTTCGCCCTTTATTTTTGTAGTACGAAAGGCGTCTTCTATACTGAAACAGAAGTATTCACCATTTATGTAAACCCTGCTGATTTCACAATCGGGATGGTGAAGGAAACGTTCAACTTTGATGAGTGCCATAATCTGTAATATTTGTTGTTGATAATAACTTATGAAATTTAGTGAAATGGTTATTTAATGTCAATAGCACGAACGTGTCATTTTACAGCGATGAGTACCGCATGATTTGAACAATAACAATGGACGGTTGTTGGAAATTTGACGTATTGGGGCTGAAAAACAGCGTGTTCGAATTTTTAAGAACTGTAGAATTGGAGTTCTCTTTAAACACTTAACGTGTTTATCTATTGTGTTGAATTTGTAAGTGGTATATTGGGATAAAAAAGTAGGATTTAACTTTAACTTTTGCGTTTGCGGTATAAAAAGAAGAAATAAACAAAAATAACAGCAAGTGCGAGAATCCAGGCTCCCCAGCCAATGCCCCAACCCCAGGAGTAATCGTTCATCATTTTTTTAGTTTTTAGTTATTGAATTTTAGTTTCTGAAATTTTGATTTCCTGATGTAAAGTTGAAACTATTCGTTCCGGGAATCGTTACATAAATCTGTTTGAAATTTACATGATTCACACATTTGAAATTGAATGACAATACCAAAATTACAGATATTCATTAACTAATTACGGTCAGCTGGTTGCAGTTACTTTCCTGAAACGTACCAGTTGACGGTTTGCTTCGTCCCACAGACTCAGGTTTAGAGCCTTAAAAGTTGAAAATAAAGTTACCGGTTTTACCGTTCTGAACAAATCGTTCTCGTTGTGGCATTTCTCAAGGTTATAATTTGGGATTCGCGGGCTTAAGTGATGCAAATGGTGAAACCCGATATTTCCGGTAAACCACTGCAAAACAGCCGGTAATTTCAGGAACGAACTGCCTTCTATGGCTGCCGTTTTATAATTCCAGTTGATGTCCCTGTTCCACGAAACATCTTCGAACTGGTGCTGAATGTAAAACAACCAAAGTCCAGCCACATGCGAAATAAACAGTACTGGTATCTGGATCAAAAGATAAGCTTTCAGGCCGATAAGCAAACTCATGCCGGTAGCGATTATTACTACCACAATGTTTGTGAAATATACGTTCAGTCGCGCTTTCCGGTCCATTGTTTTTTTTGTGAACCGGTTTTGCACCAGGATCATAAACAACGGCCCGATGGTAAACATCAGGAGCGGGTTACGAAATCCCCGGTAAACCAGTCGTTTCCATTTCGGGGAATTCCGGAATTCTTCCAATGTCATTGTCCATACATCGCCAAGTCCGCGTTTGTCAAGATTGACGGTAGTCGCATGGTGTTGGAAATGCTGATCGTGCCACTTGTTGTAAGGTGTAAACGAGAGTATGCCGAAGGCCATTCCAACGATATTGTTGGCCTGCTTCGATTTGAAAAAAGATCCATGGCCACAATCGTGAAAAATAATAAA
This sequence comes from Bacteroidota bacterium, assembly GCA_030691295.1. Lineage (GTDB taxonomy): Bacteria > Bacteroidota > Bacteroidia > Bacteroidales > Prolixibacteraceae > Aquipluma. Next base: position 20,713 of record JAUYEQ010000461.1, on the reverse strand, counting down.
TAACCGGATCAAAAAACCGCTGGCAATAACCGCCAGTATAAGTGTTATCCAATACGAATACTGTAAGCTTTGTATCATTAAATACCACAAACCCAAATAGGGCAGGAGTGTGTTGGCGATTTGCCAGATGCTTTTACGTAAATCGGGCTGATTGTATTTCATGATCACCTTTTGCCATGACCGGTCGGTTACCGGTTGATTTTCCACTGTCGATTCCATTGCTGTAAATTAAAATTTGGGCAAAGGTAGGCGGCATTTGTGCCCTTTAAAAAAACAAGGGATCAATGGCGGAAATTAGTGGCAGAATGAAGTTCCGGGTGGCGGATATCAAAGTGCGGGGGCGATTGGTATTTGCCCCGCCTGGCCTAAATGGCCTCTTTAAGTTTCAGTAAATATTGGCGCGAAACCGGAATCTGCTCCTGATAATTCTTTATGGTCAACCAGTGATTGTTGTATTGCCTGTTGAGTTTTTCAATGAAGTGAATATTGACGATACATGTCCGGTGGCACCGAATAAAGTTTGGGAAAGGTCTCATCTGGTGTTCAATATTTCTAAGGGTGTTGCGCATCAGCTTTTTCCTGAAATCCTCACCTTCCTTATAGGCAATTTCCACGTAATTATCGGACGATTTTATAAATGCAACATCGACAACATGAAGCGATAAATTTTCGGCGCTGTTATCAGAAATAAATTCGATGGATTGATTCAGGTAATCTTCTTCGTATTTTATGACCTGCTTGCCAATGATTTCTTTTTCGATCAGGAGCAATTCGTTTTGTTGCCTAAGTTCCTTTATATCATCAAAAATCCCTAAAACGATTGGTGGAACCAGACAGATAAAAACAACTTTCGACATTACAAAAAAGGTGATCTCAACCAATCCTACATACCGCAGGTAGAACCCAAAAGCAACCGAGCTCAGTGCCATGATAATGAATCCGCCAAGATAGGAAGGAAACGTAGGTAAATTGTTGCTATGGTTGTATGACTGCATTATCCAGAGTGAAGCCGTACGAACCAAAACCAGAAACAATAAAACGATGCCCCCAAACCCGGCAACGATTAATAATCTGTTATTGAAATCAAAACTTTCGAGTGGAAACGGCTGGAAAAATAAGATAAATAGAAACACACCAAAACTCATACTAAGAAAAAGCTTTCGATCCTCTTTTAATAATTGTAATATTTGATCAGTTTTTTTGTTCATAATTTATCTAACCATTTTCGGGCGAATGTTTGTGAGGTTTACGTTATTCGCGTAATATATGTTTGGCTATTTTTTCTGATAATGACCTTCTTCAAAAATGGCTATCCTTTTTCATCAAATCCTTCAAATGATGCCGCAATTCAACCATTTTTAAATGTTATAGTCCTTTCTAAAGTATGTTTGCTATTTTTGTAAATACTATACTAAAATCAACTGCTTACTGACCATGAAGTTTCTCTTATTGGCTTTTTGCCTGACTTTCCCTTTTTTATTTTCGGCTGCTCAACCGTTTCGTATCAATGAAGTTATGAGTTCCAACGGAGGAGCTTTGACCGACAGCGATGGAGACACTTCCGACTGGATCGAATTCTTCAATTCAGGAACTACTTCGGTAAACCTGAAAGATTTTGGCTTGTCAGATAAAAAGACCAATCCGTTTAAATGGCTTTTCCCCGACTTTACCGTCAATCCGGGCGAATACCTGATTGTTTTTGCTTCAGGAAAAGACCGCAGGGACATGCCTGTAAACTGGAATACACTTGTATCTCAGGGCGATGATTGGAAATACCTGGTTCCGACAACAGAACCGACAGCCAATTGGCGATTGGCCGGTTTCGACGATGCCAGCTGGAAAACCGGTAAAAGTGGTTTTGGGCAGGGCGATAACGACGATGCAACGGTGGTCACGGTTCCCAGATCTATCTTTCTGCGGAAAAAAATCAATATCACAAATGCTGCGTCTGTAAGGCAACTGGTTTTGCACATGGATTACGATGATGGTTTTGTTGCTTACCTGAACGGAGTGGAAATTGCCCGTGAACAAATGTTGGGAAAAGGTGCGTTACCGCGATTCGACGAGACAGCCTCCGGACAGCATGAAGCATTGATGTATCAGAATCAGGCACCCGAAAAATTCCTGATTAGCAATCATTCCGTATTCCTGAAATCAGGAGAAAATATACTGGCCATTCAGGTACACAATGTAAATACCACTTCTTCCGATTTGTCTGCAATTCCGTTTTTATCGGTTGAAACCATCGAAAAACCAGTAAATCCGAGGGTCGTTGAACTTTTAAACCTCGGGAAAAATGAACTTCATACCAACTTTAAAATAAGTGCTAATGGTGAATCGCTTTATCTGACAAACCCTTCGGGTATTTTGGCCGATAGTGTCAGGCTTGGCGCTTTACAAACGAATTATTCTTATGGCCGAACTTTAAAAGACCCAACTGTTTGGAACGCTTTTGACACATCTACACCGGGTCAGGAAAATTCAGGAGGTGGGGTTTCCGGTGAAGATCCGGGAAAACCGGTTTTCAGTTTGCCGGGTGGTATCTATTCAGGTGCGACGAAAATAGTTTTGACTGCCCCTACCACAAATGATACGATTTATTACACAACCGATGGTTCCGTCCCGACCCGATCATCATTGAAGGCTGTTCGTGAAATTGACATTCCCGGTTCCAGAGTTGTCAGGGCGCGAATTTTAAAATCGGGTATGTTGCCGGGCAAAACGGTTACCAATTCGTACATTATCTACGGAAATAAAAAAATGCCGGTCGTTTCAATATCAATGAACCCTGCCGATTTGTGGGATTACAACACCGGGATTTATGTTTTGGGGCCCAAAGCCGAGGCAAAGAATCCGAATTTTGGAGCCAACTTTTGGATGGATTGGGAAAAAGCCGCTCATTTTGAACTGATGGAAACAAACGGAAACAAGGTGATCGACGTAGATGCAGGAGTGAAAATTTACGGAAACTGGTCGCGGGCCAATGCGCAGAAGTCGATGGCTTTTTATTGCCGCAAAGCTTACGGTTCGGATGAAATGAAATATAAAATATTTCAGGAAAGGCCATTCAACGAGTTTAAAAACATTGTTTTACGTAATTCCGGAAACGATTGGAACAACACGATGTTCCGCGATGGTTTGATGACCGGTTTAACACTTGGATTGGATATTGACCAGCAGGCATTCCGCCCTGCAACCATTTTCCTGAATGCCGAATATTGGGGAATTCTGAACATGCGCGAAAAAGTGAACGAGCATTTTATAGCAGCCAATCACGATGTCGATTCTGATGAAGTTATATTGATGGAAAACAACGGGATCGCGATAAACGGAAGTCCCGATGAATGGTTGAACCTATATTCGTTTATTGGCAGTAATAATTTAAGCGTACAGACGAACTACGATCAGGTTGTTTCGAAAATTGAACTTGGCAATTACATTGATTATACCGCTTCCCAGATTTTTTATGCGAACCACGACTGGCCCGGAAATAACATCAAATACTGGAAAACCACTGCTTCGGAAAGTCGCTGGCGCTGGATCATGTTCGATACAGATTTCGGTATGGGCATCTGGAATACGCCTGCCAGCAAAAACTCGATTGAAATTGTTACCGCTACCAATGGCACCGAGTGGCACAATCAACCCTGGTCAACGCTGATGCTGCGCAAGATGCTCGAAAATACAGGGTTCCGAAATCAGTTTGTAAACCGTTTTGCAGATTTAATGAATTCTACATTCTTGCCAGAGCGGGTAAACAAAGCCATTGATCTGAAAAGAGATGCGATCACTGACGAAATTGAAAGTCATTTGTACCGGTGGGGTGGCGGATTAAGAAATGACTGGCTTTGGAATGTTCAGATGATGAAAAATTTTGCAACCGACAGGCCATATTATATGTTTACCCACCTTCAGCAGAAATTTAAGTTTCAAATTCCTCAGCATATTGAGGTACTTGCTGATTCTTTGGCCGGTTCTGTTCAGTTAAATTCATTAAAGCTGACGAAATTTCCATGGAATGGCTCTTATTTTCAGGAGGTTCCAATTACGCTTACAGCCATTCCAAAAGCTGGGTTCCGGTTTCTGAAATGGGAAGGTGTTACCAGTAACAGCAGTTCTGTTACCATCAGCCTTGCCCCAAAGTCTCAAATGAAAATAACCGCGGTATTCGAGAGTGATGGCAGTCACCACCAAAATATTGTGATCAACGAAATCAGCTTTAATAACAGTGCCACAGCCGATCCGGGTGACTGGATAGAACTTATCAACAAGGGTGCATTTGACGTCGATATTTCTGGTTGGAAGATGACTGACACGGATCCGGACCATCAGTTTATTTTCGCAGCCAATACCATACTCAAAGCCAACGGATACCTGGTTATTGCCAACGATCTGGCAAAGTTTAAAGCTGTTTTCGGAAGCATTGTAAACCTGCACGAACCGTTTGCATTTAATTTTGGCTTGTCAAACACGGTCGATGCCGTTAAATTATATTCAGTAACCGGACAGTTGATTGATGAGGTAAACTATAAGAACTCAGAACCATGGCAAACTTACACTTTCGACGAACTTTGGTCGCTCGAATTAATAAATCCCAATAAAAATAACAACTCCGGATTAAATTGGGTGCTTTCGGAGCGAAACGGAACTCCCGGTTTGCGCAATACTCCTTATATTCCTGATGCACTTAATGATTTGCCAGTTGCTCAGAATTCTACCGAATTATTGCAGAATTACCCGAATCCTTTCAGCGAAGGAACCTACATCGAATTTAAACTCGACCGACCCGGGAAATACAATGTTTCAATACTCGATGTAAATGGCCGTACGCTCCGCATTCTGAGCAGCGACAATCCGTTTTCAACCGTTCATACCATTTATTGGGATGGCAAACACAGCTCCGGGAAACCGGTTGCAACCGGTGTCTATTTTTACCGCCTCGAATCCAACGGCTTCAGCGAAATGAAACGAATGGTGAAGATGTAGGTTTTTATTCCTTTTGTGATTCCAATGCAAAAAACCATTATTTTCACTCTTCATTTCTAAACTAAACCAACTTATACACATGAAATTCATCTATCTTTTCTCATTTATCCTTTTAATTCATTCAGGGATGGCACAGACAAAGCCAATTGGCATTTTTCAGTTCAACAAAGACATTGGCAAACCGAAAATTGCCGGATCGGCGCAGTACGACATGTCCAGTCAGGTTTATACACTTAAAGGAGCCGGTTACAATATCTGGTTCGAAAGGGATGAACTGAATTACCTTTTCAATAAAATTTCAGGCGATTTTATACTGACTGCCAATTTCGAATTTGTGGGCGAAGGCACCGATCTTCACCGCAAAATCGGTTGGATGATCAGGGGTTCGGAGGACGAAAATGCACCTCACATAACCGCCACACTGCATGGCGATGGGTTAACGGTGCTTCAGTGGCGCGAATTAAAAGGCGCTTTTATGCGCGATCCCGAAGATGAGATTTTTTCGCCCAAGTCAAATTATCAGATCATCCAGTTGGAACGAAAAGGGAAGGAAATTACCATGCGGGCTGCCCATGTTGGCGAACCACTTCAGGTAATCGGTTCGCATGTTTTGTCAAGTTTGCCGGGTGAAGTGCTGGCCGGTCTGTTCATCTGTTCGCACAACGAAACTGTTTTGGAGGAAGCCCGTGTCTGGAATGTCAGGATCGATCAACCGGTGGCAGACAATTACAATACCGATCAGGGATGGCTGGGTTGCCGCCTCGAAACCATGAATGTTTTTGACGGCAAACGCAAAGTGATTTATGAAAAACCTGGCAGGTTTGAAGCGCCCAACTGGATGCCTGATGGAAAGAAACTCCTTTTCAATATGGATGGATCGTTGTATAAAATTCCGGTGGAGGGTGGCGAAATCGAAAAACTGAATACTGGTTTTGCCGACAGAAACAACAACGATCATGGAATTTCATTCGATGGAAAATTACTGGCGATAAGTCATCACAGGCAAGGATTGCCCGGCGGTGGCTCAACCGTTTATGTGCTTCCGCTTGAAGGCGGCACCCCGCAAATGGTTACGGAGCATACTCCATCCTACTGGCACGGCTGGAATCCCAACAACAAAGAGGTGGCGTATGTGGCCCAGCGCGACGGCAAGGACATTTACAATATTTACAAGAATTCCATCAAAGGCGGTCAGGAAGTTGCTTTGACCGATAATAAAAAGGGTGAACATGTTGATGGCTGCGAATATTCGCCCGACGGCAAATGGATTTATTACAATGGCAGTCAGTCGGGGACAATGCAAATATGGCGCATGAAACTTGATGGTTCAGCAAAAGAACAGGTTACTTTTGACGAGTACAACGACTGGTTCCCGCACATTTCTCCTGATGGAAAATGGATTGCATTTATCTCATTTCCTGCCGATATTCCGGTAAATGCGCACCCCTCCTACAAACGGGTCATGCTTCGGCTGATGCCTGCCAACGGAGGCGCGCCCAAAGTGATCGCTTATTTGTATGGTGGTCAGGGTACCATCAATGTTCCGTCGTGGTCGCCCGATAGCAAGTCAATTTCATTTGTAAGCAATTCAGGAATAAAATAAAATGTAACGATGAAAAGTATTAAATCAGCATTCCTTCTGGCCTTTGCCGGATTGACAATTTCAATAAATGCTTCGGCTCAAACGGGCGTCGGAGCCAAATGTCCGAAAGGAGCGGTTTTGTATTTTGATGGAACAGCCGAAATGCTTCACAAAAACTGGGAATACTGGGAAGGTCCAAGGTTTTCGGCTGAAATGCCCGTTAAATGGAAAGTTGTGGCTGATCCTGTTGGCGCAGGTTCTGCTGTAAGCAGCAACGATCCTGCCGCAGCGGGTGGTAAATACGGAGCCGCCGACATTGTCACAAAACAAAAGTTCCGCGATTTCAGGCTGCATGTCGAGTTTCTTGTTGTGAACAAAGGTGGCAACAGCGGGGTATATCTTCAGAACAGGTACGAAATCCAGATTCTCGATGGCGATTCAACCGCACACGGATTGGCAGCAGTCATCAACGACGCAGCAGCGCCTTATTCGGCCTACAACGGAACCGGAAAATGGAATGCCTATGATATTGTATTCAGGGCAGCTCGTTTTAAATATGGAAAGTTGGTCGAAAATCCGCTGGTGACCGTCTATTTTAACGGGATAAAGGTTCATAAAAACCAACTCATTAAACAGGTTTATGGTGGCGTAAATTCAGGAATTGACGGCGGAAATGATGGCGGAAAAGGAATTACCGATACACCGGGAGGAATCAAATTGCAGGCCGAAGGGCATGACGTGCTCTACCGCAATATCTGGGTAAAGGAAATCGAACTAAAAAACCCGGATACGGATGTGAAATTGTAAACATTCCGCTGCAAAGCTTGTTTCTAATTTCTGAAAATAAAAACGACACACAATTTGTAATTTAAAGACTGCTTTATCTTTTTATTCGCAATCCGAATAAAAAAGTCTGTTTTATTTTCATTTTAAAAAATAATGACCATATTTGCAGCAAATTAATCAGAAAATGACACAATTTAATAACATTTCCCTTCTAGGTCTCATTATCGGTATTCTTCTAATTTGGATGCACGACTGAGAATGGTATGGGTAAAACTATAAAGAGCTTTTAAAGGCCATTCTCAAATCAGGGGATGGCCTTTTTTTTAGCCCCCTCTAAATCTCCCCCAAGGGTGAGACTTAAAAAGCCGAAATGGGTTAGGTGGATCATTTTTAAAATAATTGTGGTGTCTTATTTATCTCGTCTTGGAGATGGGTCAAGAAGGGCTTTAAGACTGAACATGAGATTAAAATTATTAACGAAGCTTGTTTTAAGCCCCCTCTTTGGGAGGGGGTTTGGGGGAGGCTATTAAAATAGAATCAAATGAGCGACAGATTGTACATTTTTGACACCACTCTACGCGATGGGGAGCAGGTTCCCGGGTGTCAGTTGAACACAGTTGAGAAAATTGAAGTTGCGCGTGCTTTGGAGGAATTGGGCGTCGATGTGATCGAAGCCGGGTTCCCGATTTCGAGTCCCGGCGATTTCAATTCGGTAGTTGAAATATCAAAAGCGGTTACCTGGCCAACCATTTGTGCCCTCACCCGCGCAGTTGAAAAAGACATTGATGTTGCTGCCGAGGCACTCAAATTTGCAAAGAAAGGCCGCATCCACACGGGTATCGGAACTTCGTTCTATCACATTCACTACAAGCTGAACTCGAATCAGGACGAAATTATTGAACGTGCCATCGCAGCCGTAAAATATGCCAAAAAGTATGTGGAAGACGTGGAGTTTTATGCCGAAGATGCCGGTCGTACCGAAAACGAATACCTTGCCCGTGTGGTTGAGGCGGTTATCAAAGCCGGTGCAACGGTGGTAAATATTCCGGATACAACCGGCTACACCATGCCGCACGAGTTTGGCGCCAAAATCAAATACCTGATCGACAATGTGCCAAACGTGCACAAAGCCATTTTATCGACCCACTGCCACAACGATTTGGGTATGGCTACTGCCAACAGTATTGCTGGAATTATGAACGGAGCACGTCAGGTTGAGGTTACGATGAACGGAATTGGCGAACGTGCCGGAAATACCTCTTTGGAAGAAGTGGTGATGATCCTGAAAAGCCGCTATGCAGTGCTGAACATTGACACCAACATCAATACAAAGAATATTTATAAAACCAGCCGTTTGGTTTCGAACCTGATGAACATGCCGGTTCAGCCAAACAAAGCAATTGTTGGTCGCAACGCTTTCGCGCATTCCTCCGGAATTCATCAGGATGGTTTTTTGAAAAATCGCGAAAACTACGAAATAATGAACCCGACCGATGTGGGAATCAATGAATCGAGCATTGTTCTGACTGCCCGCAGCGGACGTGCGGCATTGCGCCACCGTCTGGAATTGATGGGTTTCGAATTGGATAAGGAAAAACTGGACGAAGTCTATGAAAAATTTGTAAAGCTGGCCGATAAGAAAAAGGATATCAAAGACGACGACGTAGCTGCCTTGTTAGGCGACGTGAAACAGAAGGAACGTCGCATAAAACTTGACTTTTTGCAAGTGGTTACAGGAAAAGGATTGGTTCCGATTGCCAATGTCCGGCTGAATATTTCCGGTGAAATTCTGGATGCCACAGCATCTGGTAATGGTCCCGTTGACGCAGCGCTGAAAGCAGTGAAGAAGATTATTCACCGCAAAGTGGTTCTGGAAGAATTCCTGATTCAGGCAATTACCCATGGAAGCGACGATTTGGGAAAAGTGCACATGCAGGTGAAATTTGAAGACAACATTTTTCACGGATTTGGTGCCAACACTGACATCATCACGGCATCGGTCGAAGCCTTCCTGGATGCAATCAACAAAATTCCGGGGGGAAACAAAGCCAAAAGCGAGTAGGAAGCCTCCCCCGACCCCTCCGCAGGAGGGGAGAAAGAAGGCTAAACTCAGGACTATTCCGTAAAAATATGGGATGGTGAAATGAAGCCGTTTTTTTACCCTGAAAGGGTTAAATATTAATAACCCTGGGTGAAGTGAAACGGAACCCAGGGATAATGAATGAAGCCAGTTAACCGTCCGCGAGATAGTGACAAAAAGAGTGAAATCAGTTTTCGGACGGAATGGAAATAGCCTCCGAAAAGAGGATATAGAAATTTTTAAATTAATACCGGCTACGCCAACTCCCCTCTCACCAGAGATGGGTTGGGGGTGAGGCCTATAACAAATAATAATGAAAGCAAAAACTTTATTCGACAAAATTTGGGATGCGCACGTAGTGAAAGAAGTTGAAGGCGGCCCAAGTGTTTTATACATCGATCTGCATTTGATTCACGAAGTAACCAGTCCGGTGGCATTTCTTGGACTTGATAAACGTGGATTGAAAGTGCTTCGTCCGGAGAAAACCGTTGCTACTCCCGACCACAACGTTCCAACCATCGATCAGCACCTGAGTATCAAAGACGAAATGTCGCGCAATCAGGTTGAAATGCTGAAGAAAAACTGCGCCAATCATGGCATTGTTTATCATGGATTGGGAAGCGAAGGACACGGAGTGGTTCATATCATTGGTCCTGAAATGGGTTTAACCAAACCGGGGATGACCATCGTTTGCGGCGACAGCCATACCTCAACGCACGGCGCTTTCGGAGCAATCGCTTTCGGAATCGGCACCAGCGAAGTTGAAATGGTATTCGCGAGTCAGTGTGTCATGCAACCGAAGCCAAAGAAAATGCGCATTTCGGTGAACGGTGAACTAAACAAAGGTGTAACAGCCAAAGACATTGCCTTATACGTTATTGCCCAGATTTCAACTTCAGGAGGAACCGGCCATTTTGTGGAATTTGCCGGAACAGCCATCGAAAGTTTATCGATGGAAGGCCGCATGACGCTTTGCAACATGAGCATCGAATGTGGCGCCCGCGGAGGAATGATTGCCCCGGACCAAACGACTTTCGACTATGTGAAAGGCCGTCAGTTTGCGCCTAAAGGCGAAGAATGGGACAAAGCACTGGCATACTGGAAATCTTTGAAATCGGATGACAATGCAGTTTTCGATACTGAATATTTCTATGATGCAGCCAATATTGAGCCGATGATTACATTCGGAACCAATCCCGGAATGGGAATAGGCATTTCTCAATTCGTGCCAAACAGCAATAAACTGACAGGTAGCGATAAGCTGACCTACGAAAAATCGCTGAAATACATGGGCTACGATCAGGGCGAAAAAATGATTGGCAAGAAAATCGACTATGTTTTCGTTGGAAGTTGCACCAATGGCCGGATTGAAGACTTTCGTGCTTTTGCCGGTTTCGTGAAAGGAAAGAAAAAAGCTGATAATGTGACTGCCTGGATTGTTCCCGGATCTCGGGCTGTTGAAAAACAAATTATTGCTGAAGGTTTGGTTGAAATTCTGAATGAAGCAGGTTTTGAACTGCGTCAGCCAGGATGTTCAGCTTGTCTGGCGATGAACGACGATAAAATTCCGGAAGGAAAATATTCAGTATCTACCTCGAACCGCAACTTCGAAGGCCGTCAGGGACCCGGCGCCCGCACACTGCTCGCCAGTCCGCTAACCGCAGCCGCAGCAGCAGTAACAGGAAGGATTACAGATCCGAGAGAGTTTCTTTAGAAGGAAGCCCCCTTCTAATTCCCCCGAAGGGGGAAGGTTTGGCCTGCGATTCGCGATTGTTTGAGCCCTGAAAGGGCAAAATAATATAGCCCGGGGCAACGCCCCGGGTAAAAATGAAAAAAAGAAAAATCGTCCGTGAACAAATGATGAGAAAAGCGATATCCAGATTTCGGACGAAATTGCAAAAGCAAAAAATAATTAATATCCAATTTTGAATAACCAATGTCCAATATCCAAATTTCGACCGAAATTCGGGAGTGCCAAAAGCCTCCCCTTCGGGGAGGTTGGAGGGGCTTCTAATTTTTTTACTATGAGTTACGATAAATTTACAACCCTTACATCGCCGGCAGTTCCGCTGCCAATCGAAAATATTGATACTGACCAGATTATTCCGGCCCGATTCCTGAAAGCGGTCGAGCGCAAAGGTTTTGGCGATAACCTTTTCCGCGACTGGCGTTACGATAAAAGCAACCAGCCCATTGCCGATTTTCCGCTGAATCAGTCAAAATATTCAGGAAAAATTCTGGTTGGAGGTAAAAACTTCGGAAGTGGTTCGAGCCGCGAACACGCAACCTGGGCTGTTTATGACTATGGTTTTCGCGTGGTGGTTTCTAGCTTTTTTGCCGATATCTTTCAGGGAAATGCCCTGAACAGTGGCATCCTTCCGGTGGTGGTTTCTCCTGAATTTCTGGAGAAAATATTTGCCGCCATCGAAGCCGATAACAATTCACAATTCGAGGTTGACCTTCAGAACCAGAAATTTACCATCTGTGCTACCGGCGAATCGGCTGAATTTACCATCAACCCATATAAAAAACATTGTCTGACAAACGGGCTCGACGATATCGACTATCTGGTAGATATGAAAGATGAGATTACCGAATTTGAAAAGAGCCTCCCCAACCCCTCCGAAGGAGGGGCTTAAAAAGGCAAATTGTAAAATGAAGTCATTTCTCTCGAACATTGCTTTCTTAAGCCCCCTCCCTGTGGAGGGGGTTTGGGGGAGGCTTCTTTAAATTTTTTTATTATGACAGGAAAAGTAGTGGAAGTAAAAAATCAGATGCTTAGTATAATGGATACTACGCTGAGGGACGGCGAACAAACCTCGGGAGTATCGTTCACCGATAAGGAGAAATTAGGTGTCGCAAGGATTCTTTTGGAAGATGTAAAAGTAGATCGTATCGAAATTGCTTCGGCCAGGGTTTCGGATGGAGAATTCGCTGCTGCCAAAAGGGTAATGGAATGGGCGAAGGAGAAAGGACGTTTGCACCAGGTAGAAATACTTGGTTTTGTTGACGGAAAAATTTCGCTCGACTGGATCAATTCAGCCGGTGGAAAAGTGCTCAACCTGCTTTGCAAAGGTTCGTACAAACACGTAACCCAGCAACTGCGCAAAACTCCGGAACAGCACATCGAGGACATCAAAAAATCGATCGCTTATGCCGATGAACTTGGAATCCGGGTAAATGTATATCTGGAAGACTGGTCAAACGGAATGCGCAACTCGAAAGATTACGTGCATTTTATGGTTGGCGAATTACTGAAGTTGAATATTGATCGCATCATGTTGCCCGATACGCTGGGTATTCTCGATCCGGATGAAACCTACGGTTTCTGTAAAGAAATGATCGAAACTTTTCCTGAAGGTCGTTTTGACTTTCATGCGCACAACGACTACGATCTGGCGGTTGGCAATGTCTATCATGCCATCAAAGCGGGTATTCGCTGTGTGCACACTACCGTGAACGGTCTGGGTGAGCGTGCAGGAAATGCACCGCTTTCGAGTGTGATTGCAACGGTGAAGGATCACCTGAAAATGGAAACTTCGGTTAACGAATCGATGCTGAACAAAGTATCACGTTTGGTCGAGTCTTTCTCCGGAATCCGCATTCCAACAAATAAACCGCTCATCGGCGAATTTGTATTCACCCAGTGCAGCGGAATCCATGCCGATGGCGACAGCAAAAATAACCTGTATTTCAACGACCTGCTTCCCGAACGCTTTGGCCGTACCCGCGTTTACGCCCTTGGAAAAACTTCAGGAAAAGCAAATATTAAGAACAATCTGGAAGAACTCGGAATTGAACTTGATCCTGCATCGTTAAAACTGGTTACCGATCGCATCATTGAACTGGGCGACCGCAAAGAAACCGTCACCATTCAGGATCTTCCGTATATTGTTGCCGATGTGCTGAACGAAGAAAATACAGTGTCGAAAATCAAACTGGTCAACTATTCTTTGTCGCATGCGATGGGCTTAAAGCCAACTGCTACTGTCAGTATCATTGTAAACGACAGTCAGTTTGAAGCAACTGCCGCCGGTGATGGTCAGTACGACGCATTTATGAATGCCATTAAGTCGATTTACAAAGAGGTTGGCAAAACACTTCCAAAGCTGGTCGATTATTCGGTTTCCATTCCTCCGGGCGGCAAAACCGATGCTCTGGTCGAAACGCTCATTACCTGGGAACTGGACCGCGAATTTAAAACTCGCGGACTCGACTCCGACCAAACTGCTGCAGCGATTAAAGCAACTTTCAGGATGCTGAATATTCTGGAGAAGTAGCAAGTTCCAGGTTTCAAATTCTAAGTTTCGGTCGCGATGTGAAATGTTTTGGATATTGGATATTGGTTATTCATTATTGGATATTTTTTAAATTTTATGATTCCACAACCTACAAAATCAACTCCTGAAGCCATTCGTGAGAACTTCGACCAACAGGTTAAGCGGTTTTCCAATATTGAAACAGGTCAGTCAACAGCCATTGATTCACCATTGTGCATGGAACTGGTTGCACGTTCGGCTGCTTTGCTCAATCCTGATGCCCTACAGGTAATGGATTTAGGCTGTGGCGGCGGAAATTATGCTGTTAAAGTAACTTCGTTTCTTCCTGAAGTAGATTGCACCTTGATCGATCTAAGTGCGAATATGCTGGCCAAGGCCGAAGAACGGGTTCGTGAAAACATTACCGGAACTGTAACTACAATTCAGGGCGATTACCGCGACATTGATCTTGGGGAGAGTCTTTACGATGTGATTACTGCCGGAACAACGCTTCACCATTTACGCGGCGATGAGGATTGGGAATTGGTTTTCAGCAAAGTATACAAAGCACTGAAAATTGGCGGAACATTCTGGATCAACGATATTGTGATTAGCGAAACCGATGAAATAAATAGCATGATGCTTGATGGTTGGTTAAGCGTTCTGCAAAAACAAATTAGTCCTGAAGAAATTGAAATGTATATGGAACGCTACGAATCGGAAGACACTCCGCGAACTTTAACCTATCAGCTCGATCTGATGAAAAGGGTTGGGTTTTCGGAGACAATGGTATTGCATAAACATTTTAACTTTGCAGCATTTGGAGCGAGGAAGTGAAAAATACATATCCGTCACATAAATGTGACGGCAAAGGATATGGCTCTGCGATTGAGTTTTCCTCTATCCTTTGCCGTTCGGCTTAGCCAACGGACATGAAAAATTAAAAAAGAAAGAACCCTGAAAGGGTTCAATATTGAAAGAAAAAATTAAAAAACCATATCAATGAAGTTAAAATTAGCCATTCTTCCCGGCGACGGGATCGGACCTGAAATTATCGATCAGGCCATGAAAGTAGTAAAGGCGGTTGCCGCCAAATTTAACCACGAACTGGAATACGAATTCGCTTTGACCGGCGCCTGTGCCATTGATGAGTTGGGAGCTCCGTATCCCGATTCAACCCACGAACTGTGTATGAAATCGGATGCCGTACTTTTTGGCGCCATTGGCGACCCGAAATACGACAACAATCCGAAAGCAACTGTTCGTCCGGAACAAGGTTTGCTGCTGATGCGCAAAAAGCTTGGTTTGTACGCCAACATTCGTCCGGTAGTTACTTTTCCTTCGTTGCTGCACAAATCACCGCTTCGCCGCGAGCTGATTGAAGGCGCCGATTTTGTAGCCATCCGCGAACTGACCGGAGGAATCTATTTTGGCGAAAAAGGCCGTCTGGACAATGGAAACACCGCTTTCGACACCTGTACCTACACCCGTGTTGAAGTGGAACGTATCCTGAAACTGGGTTACGAATATGCCATGAAGCGCAACAAAAAACTGACGGTGGTCGATAAAGCCAACGTGCTCGAAAGTTCACGCCTGTGGAGAGAAATTGCACAGGAAATGGCGCCAACTTATCCTGAAGTAACAACAGAATACATGTTCGTTGACAATGCCGCGATGCAGATTATACAGTGGCCGAAAAACTTTGATGTGATGGTAACCGAAAACATGTTTGGCGATATCCTGACCGACGAAGCTTCTGTAATTACAGGTTCGCTTGGATTATCGCCATCAGCATCAATTGGAATTCATACTTCGGTATTCGAGCCAATTCACGGTTCGTATCCGCAGGCTGCCGGTAAAAATATTGCCAACCCGGTTGCTACCATTTTGTCGGCTGCCATGATGTTCGAATACGCATTCGATCTTCAGGCAGAAGGCGCTATCATCCGTAAAGCTGTTGATGCTTCGCTGGATGCCAAAGTCGTGACGGTTGACATCGCAGTTGATAAATCGTATTCAACTTCGGAAGTTGGCGACTGGATTACCGACTGGATTGTGAAAAACTAGGG
The DNA here is from genome assembly GCA_030691295.1 of Bacteroidota bacterium. Lineage (GTDB taxonomy): Bacteria > Bacteroidota > Bacteroidia > Bacteroidales > Prolixibacteraceae > Aquipluma. Next base: position 4,951 of record JAUYEQ010000461.1, on the reverse strand, counting down.
GTGTTGCGGTTTTTAACCGCAAAAATTAATGGCGATTAAAAATCGCCACACCCGAGAAAGGCTCTTTGCGAAAGCAGGGAGCCTTTCTTTCTTGGTGATCCGATAAATCTAGTCATCGGATCACTGATCGAATAATATGTATTAAAGCATTTGTTTGGCCTTATCGACGGTTACTTCAAATACTCTGGTCAGGAACGAAAATTTTTCTTTCATAAAATCAAATTCGTCACCCGAAGCAATGTATCTGGCTGTGCCATTAATCAGAAACCCTGTTCCCTGGTAATTGTTGTGCCCCAATACTTCTTTGGTTCCCAGTGTGAGTTTTACCTGGTTGTTTACATTGACGTTTTTCTCTGTTTTCCTGAATCCATAGGCCGGAATCAGAATTCGCTCGTCTTCTGTTATCACCAGAAACGAATTCCAGGTGTTTACTACATGGGGATCAACTCCCCAGGATACAATGGAAACAACGCCTTCATGGTTCAATACTTCATGAAATTTTTCGGATAGCTTTCTGTTTTCGCTCATAGTATTATTCTCTGATTATTTGTGAGTACAAATCTATCTGTGCGAAGACAATAAAAAATTAAGCTGGTTTAAGAAATGAAGCCTACAATTTCTTTTTTCGGAGTTCGCTAACGTATTGCGGGGTCAGACCCAGGTAAGAAGCAATCATATATTGCGGAACGCGCTGAACGAATTCGGGGAAGGAAGTGTTGAAATGTTGGTAGAATTCCTCTTTTGACATCTCGTACGTAAATTTATTTCGGAGCTGTGAGGCAGCCACAGCCCGTTGCATAATAATCCTGAAATAGCGTTCCATTTGCGGTAGTTCCCGGAGCATTTCTTCAAACAAAGTTTTATTAATTGCAAGGATTTCCGATTTTTCGATGGTTTGTATTAAGTAGGGTGATGGTTTATTGTCCAGAAAGCTAAAATGATCAGCCATCCACCAATTTTCCAAGGCAAACTGGGTAATCTGCTCGTTTAGTTTGTCGTCGATAAAAAACATTCTTAGGCACCCTTTTTCAACAAAATAAATGGATTGGCAAATTTGACCTTCCTTCAGTAAAAATTCCTTCCGCTTTAATTTCAGGGGAGATATGTATTGAATTAGTCGTGCAACTGAATGGTCGTCGAGCTTTACGTATTTGCGAATATGGCTAATGAAGTTGGGATACATTCAGGCGTATTTTAAAGGGGGAAGGTATTATCAGATGATTCTGTTATCTTCATGCATCTAATTAGATGACTGAAGTTTGTCAGATCGAAAGATGATTTTATAAAATTAATTTCTTCAGTTTCTCTTTTAGGGATACAAGGCTTCCATTTATGATTTGCCAAACCTCTTCGGCATCAATTCCAAAATAATTGTGGGCGATTATATTGCGGAAGCTTTTAACTTTTGTCCAGTTAATATCTTCGCCGGTAGCTAAGATAAAATCATCCGATAGTTTTTCAACCATTTCACCAATAACTATAAAGTTCATCATTGTTGCATCGAACGAAAGAGAGTCCTCGAAAAACTCATCGGCATTGTTAAAGTTGCCTGAATACAACTGAATTTTCTGAATTGAATCAAGCATGTTTTGAATGCAACTAAAATCCCGATGTGAAACATTAAGCATACTTTGCTTCGGATAAAATCTGGTTTCTGAAAATGGGTTTGATATACTTTTCCCTGCAAATATCAACTGGTAAATTGAATTTTGCCTGGATTTCATCTCTGAGTTGCTGCTTGATGGAATTTAGATCAGGCGTATTGTCTTCAAATTCAACAATCAGATCGATGTCGCTTTTATTGTTTTGCTCACCCCTTGCAATGGACCCAAATACACCGATTTTCTTCAAATGGTAATCTTTTTCCAGTCGTAATTTGTTTGATGAGAGATAAAACAATATTTGATTTAATTCAATCATATCGTTGATTTTGATTCAAAGATACAAGTTTTCATGAAATTTAATTCACTTCATGCATTCCATCGGGAAGGAACTTAACGGCTGGTGGAACTTTGGTTTTGTTAAACAAATCGTAGCTTTTTTTTAGATCGGCCCACAAGCTGATTTTATCCTTGTTTTTGCTGTATCCTGAAGTTAACCGGGCATAGTTGGAATCGTTCAGATGAGTCGGATAAATGGCAATGTTGACTTCTTTCTGACCAGCATTGTAGGCTTCGATGCAATAAACGAACAGCTCCTTGATTTTATCGTCGGCAATGGCAATGCAACCTGATGATTCACACCCTCCATGAATGTAAATCTGGTTGCCCAGCCGTCCTTTTACACCACGGATGCTGTCTGAAGCATTTGGGTAGTTGATCTTCATCGACAAATAGTATTTGCTGTACGGATTCAGTTCGTTGATGCGGTAAAAACCTTCAGGAACCTGTAAATCATACAAACGTCTTTTCGGGCCAATTTCATCTGAAATTTCACAAATAGGAAATTCTTTAACTAAGGTAAATGCCGTGTCGCAAATGTTTTTGGCCCAAACCTCAACCTTCTTTTCAGTTTTGAAAGCCCGAAGGTAAATTTGCAAACTGTCACGCGAAATGCCATGATCGGCCAGCGTTTTCATAACCGTTTTTTCCTTATTAGCAAAGGCTTCCTTCACCCGGGTGTGTTTCAATTGGCTTTCCCTGAAAGTGCCCGGTGGCGTTCCCGATACCAGAAAAAATAGAGAAAAGAGGAGTATTAAATATTTCATGTGCATCTAAAAAGTCGGGCAAAAATAGTTTAAAACGATTAAAATGCTGTTCCTGGCTGGCTTTTTCTTCCAATGTTAAAACAAGGCTTTTTTTTGTGGTCACTGAATCCAATGACTTTGAGTCATCGGAACAATAGACCCACCTCGAAAATCTATCATCGTACTTCAGAGATGGAAAATTGAACCTAAAAGGTGCAAACGCGGAGCAAAAAGGTGCAACGTTGCACCTTTTTGGTGGTATGGGGTACCTAAAAGGTGCAAGTTCCTACCTTTTTCGGGGAATGTTGCACCTAAAAGCTCCGGTGTTGTCACTTTTAGGTGGTCGAGGGTACCAAAAAGGTCCGGTGTTGCACCTTTTAGGTGGTGGGGGGTACCTCCGAGGTGGTATAGGGTGCCTCCGAGGTACCCTAAAGACAAAAAAAGACAGTCGAACTGACCGTCTTTTATGTTTATGTTCCCTGTTGAAGAATGTTTTTTCTATTTCTGTTGCGGGTTTTCGGCGAAACTTACCATCCAGTTGATGCCGAATTTATCGGTAAACATTCCGAAGTAATCGCCCCAGAAAGTACTTGCCATTGGCATGGTTACCATTCCTCCGGCAGAAAGGCCGTTGAATAAGCTGTCAGCCGATTCCTTCGAATCTGTGTTAATAGAGATGGAAAAGTTGTTTCCCTGGGCGAAGGTCGAAGCCCATTCTCCTCCTGTATCGCTACCCATTAGCATGGTTTCCTGACTAATGGGTAAAGAAATGTGCATGATTTTATCGCCCTCTTCGGGTGAAACTGGTTGTCCGGCATCGGCAGGCATGTCTTTGTAGCGACCTACATAGGGAAATTCGCCGCCAAAAACTGATTTGTAAAAGTTGAAAGCCTCAAGGCAATTGCCATTAAAGGTAAGATAAACATTAGCTGTCGTCATGGTTGTAATTTTTAAGTGAATAATTTGGATTTTCTATCCAGAATAACATGGAGTGGATTCATTTTGTTTTCATCCAAAGCTTGGAGATTCTTTCAAATAAAAACGTCAATCCGACAGTCGCCAGAAAAATTGGTACAAACCAGTAAGCATATTTCGAAAGCTCCTGTGTCTGTTAAATAGCCGTAGCAATGTTCCCGATAATGAGCCATTGGATGATGTAAAATGCAGTGATGTTTTTACCGAGCCACCGCAGAAAAACAATTACCGGGAATTCGATGAATTTCTGAACTACAAACCATAGCAGCAATATCCATAAAACGTCAACTCCAAGAGTCCAAAGGAAAAACGGGAAAGTGTGGTGATAATACTCGGAAAGGTTGATGGTGGTTTCGATGCCAAACCGGGAAAATAAAACTACCAGAATAAATATTTTTTATAAATCATTGCACCACGATCTTTTTCGAGATTGTTCTCTGATTATCGTACTCGATGTTATAAAGATAAGTTCCGGCAGCCATGTCGTTGACATTCATGGCGATATGGTCAGAATGGCTGTCGATTGTGAAGTTTTTGACCTTACGTCCGCTGGTGTCATAGACGTTCAGGCTGGCACTTTTTACATTTGCCGGAAGTTCGTATTCCAGCCGGATTACCTCACTCGCCGGATTTGGCCATGCTTTCAGGAGGATGTCCTGTTGTTTATCGGAAATACTGGCCGAAAAAACCGGACTGCCCGAAATGTTGTAAATATTGGTCCAGACTTTTTCAGGAAAAACAGAATAATCGAAACAATAGGCAAAGAGCTTGTATTCGGAATCTCCGGTTTTATTCACGTATAGATATTGGGCGCCATCAATTGGCTGTAGAACAGTTCCACTCTCAGTTATAACTTTTGCCCCGTACATGTAATAATAGGATGTGGAAGTTGCAACATACTTATAATAGCTATATGCCAATTCTATTTGAGAGTCGGAGTTGAACAGGTTTTCTGAAACATATTTGATTTCAGCCAGATAATACCCGGTTGGAACACTGCAATTGATCGTTTTAAAAAGTGAATGATCCATGTTGTAAATTCTGACCTGGTTGGCGGGAACATCCATCAGGTAATACTTGTAGCCCAGCGTTTCGAGTTTTACAACCGTTGCGGAATAGTTGTAGGTTTTTTGCAGGGTAATTTGGCCGTAAACTGCAGCAAATAAGAACATCAGGATTAAAGTTGAGAGAATTTGTTTCATGATTGGGTAATTTTTAGGTTTTACTTTTTTAACTCACCCCCAAGCCCGGCTGGCCGGGCTTCCCCCCTCTCTTTTTAAAAGAGAGGGG
>JAUYEQ010000458.1 GCA_030691295.1 Bacteroidota bacterium | reverse complement strand
GCGCCCGCCTGACGATGATTGCAGCCGGTGTACCTGTTGTTCCCGGAACCACAGAAAGTGTTAAAACCGAAAAAGAAGCCATTGATACGATCATGGAAATCGGACTTCCGGTGATGGTAAAAGCATCTGCCGGTGGTGGTGGCAAAGGAATGCGACTGATTACAGAAGAAAAAGACATTACCTCACTAGTCAGATCGGCCCGGTCAGAAGCAAAATCTTCATTTGGAAACGATTCGGTTTATATTGAGAAATACATTTCATCACCTCACCACATTGAATTTCAGATTTTAGGCGATCAGCATGGGAATTTCCTTCATTTGTTCGAACGCGAATGTTCGGTTCAGCGGCGACATCAGAAAATGATCGAAGAAACACCTTCGCCACTTATGACTCCTGAATTAAGGGTAAAAATGGGCGAATATGCAGTGGAAGCTGCCAGAGCTGTCAATTACACAGGTGCCGGAACCATCGAATTTCTGGTTGACAATGACCTGAATTTTTACTTCCTCGAAATGAATACCCGCCTTCAGGTTGAGCACCCGATTACCGAACGTGTTACCGGAATTGACCTTGTAAAACAGCAGATTTTAATTGCTGAAGGTCACCCTCTCAAATTCAAACAGGAACAATTAAGGCAAACCGGCCATGCCATCGAATGCCGTATTTATGCTGAAGATACCGACAACAATTTCATGCCAAATCCGGGTAAAATTTACAACATCACGCAGCCACTCGGCTTGGGCGTTCGCACCGATGGATATGTTTACGAAGGTTATGAAATTCCGATCTATTACGATTCAATGATCTCGAAACTCATTGTCTGGGCCGAAAACAGGACAGAAGCAATTGAGCGAATGAAGCGTGCCCTTTACGAATACAAAATTACCGGAGTAAAAACCACCATCAAGTTTCTGGAACGAATCATGGATACGACCGATTTCCGGAGCGGAAATTACGACACCAACTTTATCGAAAAAAACAAAGAGCAGCTTCTGGCAGCAACAAAATGCAACGAAGACTGTGAAGACATGGTGATTATCGCGACTTACATTGAATACCTCGATCAGCTGAATATCGCACAGACATCCAAAGAGATGTATCCGGCCAAAAACAGGTGGAAAAAATATACCTATCAAAAGAATTTCGAACGTTTGTAATCCCCCAAAAATATGTCAATCGAAATAAAATTAGACAAACGAATTGCATCAGTAGAAATATTAAAGCAGTTTGAAAACCTGCTTGAAATTAAAGTGGATGATAAAATCTATCAGGTTGATTTAATGCACAATGATGAGGGAATCTTCTCCATCCTGGTAAACGGGCGTTCGTTCAACATCGAATTGGTACCTCAACCCAAGCCCAAACACTACACAGCTTACACGCTTTACGACTCGTACGACCTTGAAGTGATTGATGCTGAATCGAGGTATTTGCGCAATCGTACCGGTGGCGCCCAGATGTTGTCTGAAAACACAATCGTTTCGCCAATGCCCGGAAAAGTGGTTAAAATACCGGTTTCTGTTGGCGATGAGGTGAAAAAAGGAGATACGCTAATCACGATCTCGGCAATGAAAATGGAAAGCGAGTACAAATCGCCCATCGACGGTAAAGTTGCCATCATTCATGTTGCTGAAGGCAGCACGGTGGATGCCAATCAGGTTTTAATAGAAATCGAAAAAATCATAGAAAATGGATTTGAAAGCCAAATTTGAACAATTTGAATTACTGAACCAGCAGGCAGAATCAGGCGGCGGCGCTGAAAGGGTTGACAAACAACACAAATCAGGAAAAAAAACTGCCCGCGAACGAATCGCTTTTCTGCTCGATCCCGGAACTTTTAATGAGATAGATAAAATGGTCACCCACCGGGGTACCGACTTCGGTATAGATAAATCGAAAATACCGGGCGATGGTGTTGTTTCAGGATATGGAAAAATAAACGGTCGGCTGATGTATGTTTTTGCCCAGGATTTTACGGTATTCGGAGGAACATTAAGTCGCGCCAATGCTGATAAAATCCTGAAAATTCAGGAACTGGCCATTAAAATGGGCACTCCCGTTATCGGATTGAACGATTCAGGAGGAGCCCGTATTCAGGAAGGTGTTGAAAGCCTTGCTGGTTATGCCGATATTTTCTACAACAATGTCATATCTTCGGGTGTCATTCCGCAAATCAGCGCCATCATGGGAGCCTGTGCCGGGGGCGCAGTGTATTCACCAGCTTTGACCGATTTTATCTTCATGGTTGAGAAGACCAGTCACATGTTTGTTACCGGTCCTGAAGTGATTAAAACAGTGACGCACGAAGATGTCACCAAAGAAGAATTGGGAGGCGCTATCACCCATGCCTCCAAAAGCGGGGTGGCCCATTTTACCGGCAGCGACGAAGAGCAAACGCTGATGATGGTCAGGGAGTTGATGAGTTTTATTCCATCGAACAACATGGACGAACCGCCACTTAAAATTTGTACTGACCCGGAAACCAGGGCCGATGTTTCGTTGAATCAGGTGGTTCCGGTTGATCCAAATAAACCATACGACATCAAAGACATCATTTTCAAGATCATTGATGATGAACATTTTCTGGAAGTTCAGCCACATTATGCCGCCAACATGGTAATTGGGTTTGCCCGAATGGGTGGGAAACCGATCGGGATTGTTGCCAATCAGCCAGCTCATCTGGCGGGCGTACTCGACATCAATTCATCCGTAAAAGCGGCGAGGTTTGTTCGTTTCTGCGATGCTTTTAATATTCCATTGGTCACGTTGGTCGATGTACCGGGATTTTTACCGGGTACCGGACAGGAATTCGGAGGAATTATAAAGCATGGCGCCAAACTGTTGTATGCATTTGCCGAAGCAACGGTGGCGAAAATTACGCTGATAACCCGTAAAGCTTATGGTGGTGCTTATGATGTTATGTCGAGCAAGCACATTGGCGGCGATGTAAATTTAGCCTATCCTACTGCCGAAATTGCAGTGATGGGACCTGAAGGCGCCATCAATATATTATACCGTGGAAAACTCAGCGAAGAAGAAAGAGTTGCGGCAGTTGAAGATTATCGCGTAAAATTTGCAAACCCATACAGGGCTGCAGCACTTGGATACATTGATGAAATTATAATGCCTCAGGATACCCGATATAAAATAATACAGGCGCTCAATATGACACAAAATAAACGGAAATCTAATTTACCACGCAAACACGGAAATATTCCCCTTTAAAAAAAGAATGGAACAAACTGTGTCCTGAATTCGTAGAAGATTTCGAATAAACGAAGAAGGGAGGTGAGCGATGCAAAGGGAATATATTAGAAATTATCTGCTGATTTCAGGAATTATCCTGGTAGTGATCGGAATTCTCTTTATTGCAATGCTTTCGGACCCAATGCGGTATGTGGGAATTATTTTCCTGATTTTTGCAATTGTTTTAATTGCAAGTTTTAATTATTTAAAGCTCCGTAACTCTGATGACGGTAGGCTAAGAAGCCGGACCCGTGATCAAATTCTTAAACATCAATTTCGAAAATAATTTTAAGAAGCCAGTGAAAGCTGGCTTTTCTGTTTTTATATACCATGAGCTTTCCCAAAGTTTTTTTCAGTTTAATAAAACTTTGGGAAAGCTTTTCTGACTACATTTACCACCTTATCGCAATAAAAAATACTAACTATGATCGAAAACCAGTCATCAATAAAGTCCGGAAGTAATATTTTGGTAAGAAAAGCTTCAGGAGTTGAAGAACCATTTGAAAAGTATAAGTTGGAGCGCTCATTGAGAAATGCAGGTGCTGACGATGGTTTGGTTCAGGAGATTGCAAAAAATATCGGGGAATGGATAACCTCCGGACTTACCACAAAGAAAATATATTCCCGTGCTTTTTCGTTGCTGAGGAAAAAGGAAACCGGAGTTGCAATTCGGTACAAATTAAAACAGGCAATTATGGAGCTTGGACCTAGCGGATATCCCTTCGAGGATTTTATCGGGCACTTGTTTGATAAACAAGGTTATGAAGTAAAAGTCGGGCAAATTCTGGAGGGACATTGTGTAACACACGAAATGGATGTGATTGCAACCGAAAATAAAAACCAGCATCTGGTTGAATGCAAATACGGCAGCGATCAGGGTAAACAAATAAGCGTACAAGTGCCGCTTTATGTCCGTTCCCGCGTTAACGACATTATAAAAAAGAGACAAGAATCTCCTGAATATGAAGGCTTTTCATTTTCAGGCTGGGTAGTTACAAACACCCGATTCTCCGCCGATGCGTTGCAATATGGGAAATGCAGCGAATTGCATCTTCTGGGTTGGGATTATCCATACGGCAATGGTTTGAAAGATCTCATTGAAAGGTTGAAGATATATCCGATAACAATACTTAGCCAGCTTACAAAGGATGAAAAACAAACTCTTTTGAACAAGGGAATTGTAATCTGCCTGCAGCTGTTTAACAATCAGGAAATTCTTGATTCGCTGGAGTTAAGTAAAACAAAATACATTGCACTGGAGAAAGAGATCAAAGATATTTGTAGTTAACAACTCAAAAAAAATCCGGGAAGTCGAACTTTCCGGATTTTTTAATTTTATCAGGATAACAGCCTACCATGCAAACAATGGAAGATCTTTCATCATCGTGTTCACTCTTTCGCGAACTGAAAGAATTACTTCTTCATTGTCAATGTTACTGATCACTTCATCAATCAATTCAACAATTACCGGCATCAAATCTTCCTTTAAACCTCTGGTGGTAATGGCCGGTGTTCCTACACGAAGACCAGAAGTTGTAAACGGCGAACGACTGTCGAACGGAACCATGTTTTTATTGATTGTAATATCGGCGCGAACGAGAGCATTCTCGGCCTGTTTCCCTGTAATTTCAGGAAACTTTGTACGAAGGTCGATCAGCATCGAATGATTGTCGGTTCCTCCGGAAACCACCTTATAACCTTTGGCCATAAAAGCTTCAGCCATTACTGATGCATTCTTTTTAACCTGAGCCTGATATATTTTATACGACGGATCAAGCGCTTCTGCAAATGAAACAGCCTTGGATGCAATTACATGTTCCAGCGGTCCGCCTTGTTGTCCGGGAAACACAGAAAAATCGAGCACTGCCGACATCATTTTGACAACGCCTTTCGGAGTTTTAAAACCAAACGGATTTTCAAAATCTTCGCCCATCAGGATAATTCCACCACGCGGGCCACGCAATGTTTTGTGGGTTGTTGAAGTAACAATGTGTGCATATTTCACAGGATTATCAAGCAAACCGGCAGCAATCAATCCTGCAGGATGTGCCATATCGATCATCAGCATTGCACCAATTTTATCAGCAATTTCGCGCATACGTGCATAATCCCATTCGCGTGAATAAGCCGATGCACCACCGATAATTAACTGCGGAAAATGTTCCAAAGCTAAAGCTTCCATTTCGTCGTAATCAACCAAACCTGTATCTTCCTTCACATGATACGCTATCGGATTGTACAATACGCCCGATGAATTAACAGGCGAACCGTGTGAAAGGTGACCTCCGTGTGCAAGGTCCAAACCCAGGAAAGTATCGCCCGGATTCAAAATAACACTTAAAACTGCCGCATTTGCCTGAGCGCCTGAGTGTGGCTGAACATTTGCATAAACAGCGCCAAACAATTCCTTGATACGGTCGATGGCCAGTTGTTCGGTCATATCAACATACTGACAGCCGCCGTAGTAACGGTGTCCCGGATATCCTTCCGCATATTTGTTGGTCATTACCGATCCCATGGCTTCCAGAACCTGATCGCTCACAAAATTTTCCGAAGCAATTAATTCAATTCCGCTCAACTGACGCTGACGTTCTTTTTCGATTATCTCAAATACTTTGGTATCTCTTTCCATTCCGGTAGAATATTGATTAAAATTAAGGTGTCAAAGGTACAATAAAATCATAGTGGATAAAAAATCAGCTTATCCAAAAAATCAGGTATTTTTGAACAATTAATCATTCAGTAAAATGGAAAAGAAACCTTTATTATATGAATCGGCCTGTATTTTCAGTATTGCAGGAAGCAGCATCGGCTTTTTTGGCATGTTAATATCAACCGTATTTTTTAAAACTGTTACTGAAAAAATTACGGAGTTTACAAATATTACTGCTGCTGAAAAGTTAAGCCCGCTATATTTTGCACTGTTAATGGCCGCTTTCAGTCTTTCACTCACAGGAGCAATCAAACTTTACCGAATGCAACGTGCCGGTTTATATTTTTATATTACTGCCCAGACAATGATTTTGTTCTTACCCGTTATCTGGCTCGGTTCAAATGCATTTTCAGTGACCAATGCCATTTTTACTGTACTATTTTCAGGAATTTACATATATTATAAACCATGAACCGACGTAATTTTATCCAGACAACCGGCCTTTCGGCAACCGGAATTAGCCTTGCAGGAGCCGGAATGGCAAATTCAATCTTAACTTCCAAAGTAGTTAAACGCCCCATTTGTGCATTTACAAAATGCCTGCAATTCCTGACGTTTGACGAAGTGGGTGAAGTACTTGCCCAATTGGGTTTTGACGGTGCTGATATGCCGGTGCGTCCGGGCGGACAGGTTGAGCCTAAAGAAGTTAAAACCGCTTTACCTCTGGCAGTTAAAACACTGCGAAAATATGGCATGAAAATCCCGATGATTGTAACTGCAATCACAGATCCTGGCGATCCGATTTCAATTACCACACTTCAGGCAGCAGCCGATTCAGGAATAAAATATTACCGTTTGGGCTGGTTGAAATACGAAGCAACAAAAAGCATTCAGCAGAACCTCGATGAACACCGCAAAACCATTGAAAAGCTGGCTGAACTGAATGAAAAACTGGGTATTCACGGCGACTATCAAAACCATTCAGGCGCTTCGGTTGGATCGCCAGTTTGGGACATTTATGAACTGATGAAAAACGTCGATCCAAAACACATGGGCGTTCAGTACGACATCCGGCACGCAATTGTTGAAGGCGCCTATTCCTGGAAACTGGGCATGAAACGGATTGCTCCCTGGATAACAACCATCGACATCAAAGATTTTGTGTGGGCCAAAAACGAAAAAAATGTTTGGCGGCACTCGAATGTTCCGCTGGGCGAAGGCATGGTTAGTTTTGATGAGTTCCTGAAAGAATATGCCAGTCTGAAAGTAGAAGCGCCAATCAGTATTCACTACGAATACGATCTGGGCGGTGCCGAATTAGGCAAAAAGGAAACCACTATGAACCCGATGAAAATTTATGAAATGATGAAAAAGGATCTCATCTGGCTGCGGGAAGCCATGAAAAAGCAACAGATTGAGTTCTAAAATGATTTTAATGCCTATTTTTACCGGCAGATAAATTCCCCTAACCGGTCATTTTGAAAAACGAACAATCTTATACTGAACAAGAGTTAATCTCTTTATTGCGTAGCGGGTCGCAATTTGCTTTCGAACGATTGTTTGAAAATTACAGCCAGAAATTGTACCGGTTTTCGTTGTCGTACCTGAAATCGGAAACCGAAGCTGAAGAGATTGTTCAGGATGTATTTCTGAAATTATGGGAAAACCGCGATAAACTCCGCAACGAAACTTCCTTTCAATCGTACTTGTTTACCATTGCTTTTAATGGTATCCGCAAACATTTTAACAAAAAAGCACGCGACGAACGCTACCGTACCGAAATCCTCGAATTCTTGTCGGACGAAAATCCCGCCATCGAAACAAATCCTGATTTTGAAACATTGGTAATTAAGCTCGAATCGCTTATCGACCAGATGCCCGACCGACGTAAAGAAATTTTCAGGAAACGAAAACAAGAGGGAAAAGCGATTCGCGACATTGCCGGGGAGATGGAAATTTCTCAGAAAACCGTTGAAAATCAGATCACCGAAGCCATGAATTACTTAAAAAAAGAGTTCGGTAAAGACCGGATTTCCGGATTACTTTTCTTTTACGTCTTTCTGGATTAAAAAAAAAATAATTTCCAGATAGGGGTTTTTCACGTTTCAGGATATAACGATCACAATTCAGAAATAAAATTGTGTTTCGTAAGGCTATGAAAGATCCAATTGACTATAAAATCCTCCAGAAATTCGCCCTCGGAAAATATTCTCTGAAGGATTTCAAACTGGTAAGCCGCTGGTTTGAAGACAAAAACAACGAGGATGATTTGAAAATTGCTATTCAGCAACATTGGTACGGATTTTCCGAAGATTTCTCAGGAGACGAAAAAGACCTGACTTCGGTACTGAATCAACTCAAACAAAAAATTGCAAAAGAGCGGCCTGTTGTTCTTTTCAGAAAAAAAATCCAAAAATTTTATACACGGGCTGCTGCAATTCTGCTTCTTCCATTAATACTCTATTCTGTTTATTCAACTTTCCAAAAAGTTCCGGAACCTGAAATTTCGTCTTTGATCGAGATCGTTTCGCCTCATGGCGCACGCACCCATTTTCACCTCCCCGATGGATCAGAGGGTTGGCTGAACAGCGGTTCAAGGTTAAAATACGCAACCGGTTTTTTGAAAAATCGTACTATTGAACTTATTGGCGAGGCTTGGTTTGAAGTCGCTCCTGACGTAAAAAGCCCATTTGTGGTGGGAACACCTCATCTTGATGTCCAGGTTTTGGGAACCAAATTTAACGTGGCCGCTTTTCCTGATGAAAATGTGACCGAAGTGGTTCTGCAGGAAGGAAAAGTAAAAGTAAACGGTTACAATGGCACTTTCACCGTTGACATGAAACCGGATGAAAAATTTACCTACAACAAAGATTTACAATCGGGTACCATTCAAACCGTTAATGCTAATCAGTTTAGTTCATGGAAAGACGGCTTGCTGGTTTTCAGGAACGAACCACTTTCGGAGGTTTTGAAACGCATTGGACGGTGGTACAATGTCGAGTTTGTGCTTACCGACCCTGAGATTGCCAAATTCAGGTACAGGGCAACTTTTCAGGAAGAACAAATAGAAGAAGTAATACGTTTGATTTCACTAACGGCACCCATCAATTATTCTTTCAATAAAAGGGAAATGGGCGATGATGGTGTTTTCAAAAAACGGATAATTACAATTCAACGAAAAATATAAAACCATTGTAGAGACGCGATTTATCGCGTCTACGTCTTCACGTCTGATAAATGGATAAAAAAAAATCAGGAAAGTATTGCGAGTACTTCCCTGACTAATAAGTGTAGCGAATAAAACGGTAAAATTTTAATTAACACTACAAATGTAAAACTATGAAAAAAATTCGAGAACCTTGGGTTAGCAACAGCTATGCCCTCAAAAAATGCCTGACCATGATGAAGTGGAGCTTATTTTTCTTTTTCCTGAGTATCATACAGGTACTCGCTGTTGACAGTTATTCGCAGCAAACCCGTTTAACACTGAAATTTAACCAGACCAGTCTGGAAAGTGTTTTGAACGAAATTGAAAATAAAAGTGAATTTTATTTTCTGTACAATCAGGATTTTGTCAACACCAAACAAAATGTTGACCTGGATGTAAAAAGCGCTAAGATTGAAGATGTTCTAAATTCGTTGCTGAAGGGCACCGATATCAAATACACTATCAGCGACCGTCAGATTGTTCTCACCA
>JAUYEQ010000436.1 GCA_030691295.1 Bacteroidota bacterium | reverse complement strand
TTAAATACTCTGAAAAGACCTCTGATGTCGATTCCTGAATGTTCAAAAAACCTGACATCTTCGGTCGCGATAAGTGCATTCAGCAGTTGAGGGCTGAATTCTTCATAGTTGACAAAAGTTCTGTTTTCCATGAAATATTTTCCCAGAGTGACACTATCGGCAGAAACTACCTCGGAGGCCAGCAAACTTTCCGGATTTTCCAGATCTTCAAAAGTTGGCATGAAACCAAGCCAGCCTTGAGCAATTATGAAGAACAGCAAAAAAACGGCTGCAACGCCTGAAGCAAATGTAATCCAGAATATTCGGATGTATTTTTTGAAGCTTGAAATATCTCTTTCCATTCAAAAATGATTTCGGTTTTAGCCGTCAAAGATAATGAAACCCTGCTTAAATCCATTTGTTGGAATTTGATCATTAAAGGAGAGCGAATAAATATGATTTTAAAGTTTATTGGATTTAATTTTGATCTTAGCGTTTCATTTTCTTTAATTTGCACGAAATTTTGAATTAAGTAAGAATAATAAAAACGATATATGTACGAAAATCTAGTTATTGTCGAGTCACCTGCCAAAGCAAAAACGATTGAGAAATTCCTGGGGAAGGATTTTCATGTAACCTCCAGCATGGGGCATATCAGGGATCTCGAGAAAAAAGATTTTGGAATTGACATTCAAAATGATTTCACTCCAAAATACGAAATATCAGCTGATAAGAAAAAGATAGTTGCCGAACTCCGGAAACTTTCCAAAGAATCGAACATGGTTTGGCTGGCATCTGACGAGGATCGCGAGGGAGAAGCCATTTCGTGGCACCTGATTGAAACATTGGGCCTCAAACCTGAAAAGACGAAACGGATTGTTTTTCATGAGATTACGAAGGAAGCTATCCTGAAAGCTATTCAGAATCCGCGTCCGCTCGACATTAATCTGGTGAATGCCCAGCAGGCCCGCAGGGTGCTCGACCGGATAGTAGGTTTTGAGGTTTCTCCGGTTTTGTGGAAAAAAGTAAAGCCATCGTTGTCGGCAGGTCGGGTTCAATCGGTAGCTGTCCGGTTTATTGTTGAGCGCGAGCGCGAGATTCACAACTTCACTTCCACTGCAGCATTCAGGGTTTCAGCCAGTTTTCTGGTTCCTGAAAATGATGGCAGAATTTCGGAATTGAAAGCTGACCTTAACAAGCGGTTTGATACAAAAGATGAAGCATATGCCTTCCTGGAAAAATGTAAAGAGGCTGAATTTCAGATTAGTGATGTAGTGAAAAAACCTGGAAGAAGGTCTCCGGCACCTCCTTTTATTACTTCTACACTGCAACAGGAAGCCAGCCGCAAACTCGGATTTTCAGTTTCGCAAACCATGAGTGTTGCCCAGAAATTGTACGAATCGGGTAAAATTACTTACATGCGTACCGATTCTGTAACTCTTTCGGACATGGCGATTGGCACTGCCAAACAGAAAATTATCAGTATACTTGGCGAAAAGTACCATCAGTTCAGGCAATACAAAAATAAATCGAAAGGCGCACAGGAAGCCCACGAGGCCATCCGGCCGACCTATATCGACAATGAAGAAATTTCGGGAACCAATCAGGAGAAAAAACTGTACGACCTGATTTGGAAACGAACCATTGCCTCGCAAATGGCCGAAGCCGAACTCGAGAAAACCACCGTTACCATTGATATTTCAACTGTTCCTGAAAAATTTGTTGCTTCGGGAGAAGTTTTGATTTTTGACGGTTTTCTGGTGGTGTATATTGAATCGGACGATGAGGAAGATCAGAATGGCGGAACAAAAGGACTATTGCCTCCCATGACTGTCAATCAGATACTCCGGGCGGATAAAATTCACGCTACCGAACGGTTTACGCTGAAACCTCCGCGATATACCGAAGCCAGTCTGGTTAAAAAACTAGAGGAACAAGGCATCGGCAGACCTTCTACTTATGCGCCCATTATCACCACGGTGCAAAACCGCGGATATGTTGTAAAGGAAGATCGGGCAGGAACTGAACGTCCGTTTACCGAACTCATTTTGGCAGGAAAAAAAATTACTGAAAAGCACAAGACCGAACAGACAGGCGCCGAAAAATCAAAGTTATTTCCAACCGATATCGGAATGGTTGTGACTGATTTTTTGATGAAATACTTTGATCTGATCATGGACTATAATTTTACCGCAAAAGTTGAATTGGAATTTGACGAAATTGCTGAAGGACAATTGGTCTGGAATGAAATGATGCGCAGTTTTTATGATCCATTCCATGCAAAGGTTGAAGGAGCTTTGGCCGATGCGGAACGTGCCAATGGAGTCCGCATTTTGGGTATTGATCCAACTTCAGGAAAGGAATTGTCTGTTAGAATCGGGCGTTTTGGCCCGGTGGCTCAATTGGGCGAAGTAGTTGAAGGTGGCGAAAAACCGCTGTTTGCAAGTCTTCGTGCCGGTCAGCATTTGGAAACTTTAAGTATTGAAGAGGCACTCGAACTGTTCAAGTTGCCGCGAACCGTTGGTGAATATGAAGGGAAATCGGTGACCGTGGCCATTGGTCGTTTTGGTCCGTACGTGAGGCACAACAGTATTTTTGTTTCGCTCGAAAAGGATGTTGACGATCCATACACTGTTGAACTGGATCGGGCAATTGAGCTGATTGAGGCAAAACGTGAAAAGGATAAAAATGCAGTTATTAAAGTATTCGATGAAAATCCGGAAGTCAGGCTTTTGAACGGAAGATGGGGGCCTTACATTTCGTTTAAGAAGAATAACTACAAAATCCCAAAAACCACTGATGCCACCAAGCTTACACTTGATGATTGTTTGAAGTTGATTGAAAAGCAACCCGCGGCTAAAAAAAGTCGGAAAAAATAAATTTTTCGGGCAGGTAATTTTATTGCTTGCCCGTTTTGTTTAAAAGCGTATTTTCAAAGCCTTATAATTTATTTTTAAATGGACTTGCTGCATTATTTTAATACTGTTGATTTCGAGAAGTTTGAATTTGCTGAATGGGCCAATAATAAGCTTTCTTTGGGAACACTTCTTCTGAAGAACAGGGAAAAACTCAAGCTTGAAAAGGCCGAATTGGTTATTATTGGCGTTGAGGAGGATCGGAATTCTCTGGTTGCCGGAGCAGGAAAAGCCCCGGACGAAATTCGAAAGCACTTATATAACCTGAACAGAATCGGTCCTAGGTTGAAAATTCTCGATCTTGGTAACCTGAAAACAGGAAATAGTGTATATGATTCGTACTTTGCATTGCGCGATATTTGCGAACATTTTATTGAAAAAAAACAAACACTCATTGTTTTGGGGGGTAGCCAGGATTTGACCTTCGGAATAACAAAAGCATTTGAAGGCAGCTTGTTCAATCTGGTAACCCTTGATCCTAAACTGGATTTTCGGAAAGGGGTAAAAACCATCAATTCAGAAAATTACCTGAACCTAATTTTCGAGAAACAGAAAAATCTTTATTCATATACTGCATTGGGGTATCAGAATTATTTTGTTGATGCTACCGAACTCGATCAGTTCAACGATTTTTACTTCGATGTAAAACGACTTGGACAGGTTCGGTATGACTTGACGTCAACCGAGCCAATTCTGCGGAATGCGAATATTTTCAGCTTCGATCTGAATGCTGTCCGTTATCAGGATGCCCCCGGCCAATCATTCGCATCGCCCAACGGACTCTATTCCGAAGAAGCCTGCCAGATCGCCCGCTATGCCGGAACAAGCGATGGTTTAAATATTGCCGGTTTTTTCAATTTAATTCCTGAAAGGGACTTATCAGAGAGTTCGTCAAAGCTGATGGCACAAATAGTCTGGCATTTTCTGGACGGTTTTTTCAATCGCAAGCCGGAAGATCCTTTGGAGGATTCAGATG
>JAUYEQ010000433.1 GCA_030691295.1 Bacteroidota bacterium | reverse complement strand
AGCATTTCGGAACATTTCAGAAATATCCGGACGAATATTATCTTGTATATTTTGGTCTAAATTCAGATCTTCCTCAACAATCCATTGCCGTACGATTTTTACATCGTCCGAATCAGATGCATCGGTCAAAGTCAACAATACACCTTTTTGTCGCTGCTCTAAACTGTTCTTCAACTGATTAAAAACGGGAAGGTGTAAATCAGGTGTTGCATCGAGCAAAATAGTCATGTTTCCACCACAGATGGACTCACTTCCTTTGAAAATTTCACCATGCAATTCATAAGAGAACAGCCCCGATTTCTTCGTTTTCAGGAGACATTGTGATTGTTGAATGACTTTTGCCTCGGTTATGCCGCCACCAACTGTCCCGGCCAATAATCCATTGCTGCCAATCAGCGCCGAACTGCCGGACTTTTGAGGAGTCGAGCCTTGTGTGCCGATAACAGTAGCCAGTATGCATCCAGTTTGTTGCTGAAGCAGTGCAATTAATTCAGGGTAAATACAGATAGATGAACTCATCCCGGTAAAAGGTTTTTAAAATCATTTAAGCCAGTAAAACCTTTTAAAATTAGGGAATATTTTTGAAATAAAACTGAGGTCACTGAAGCAGAAGTTTATCGGACTTTGGAAAGTCCGATTCCCGATCTTAATTCAGGCTGTCAGTCCTGACAGAATCGATGGATTGAATAAAACTTGTTGAATCGGCAACCAAAATTCGTTTGGAGAAAACGCTGTCATTGCCGGTAATTGTTCCTGAATCAATATTTATTTGATTATTTACTACTGAAAAGAAAAGGACAAGCGACACCAATCCGGTTTTCAGGCCCAAACTTTGAGCCGAGAAGATCCAACCGAAAAAGCTGACAAATGAGTTTTGCTTCAGCTTCGAACCACTGTTTTTCAGCAAAAAAGAATACATCAACCGGTCTTCGATCGCTTCGTCAGGTTCACCGACATGATCGTTCTGAAGAAGTTTGGCAAACATTTGGTCTGAATTCTTTTTTTTCATTGTGTTTAGTATTAAAATTCAATTTCATCCTTTAAGTATTCCAGCTTTTCAGCAAGCAATTTCTTTGCATAAAACAAACGCGATTTCACCGTTCCCTCCGGAAGTTCCAGTATTTCGGCCACTTCTTTAATTGAAAATCCTTCGCGGTACCGAAGTAAAAATGCAGAACGGTGCTCCTCGCCCAATTGACCGAGCGTTTGAAACACTTTTTCAATCAGTTGTTCCGACTCAATAACCGATTCTTTTGGGTAGTCAGACTTTTGTTCAAACGCTTGATATTCCTGATATTCCTGCCTGATTCCACGACGCCTGTATTCATTCTTGCACATATTGTTGGCCACCGAATACAGCCAGGTGGAGAAAGGAAACGCCTGATTGTACCTGTCAGGCTTTTCAATCAGTTTCAAAAAAAGTTCCTGCAAAAAATCGTTGGCCTGCTCCGGTGAATTTCCGAGCATCCGGTAGAAATAATAATACATCCGATCCTTGTACCGATGGTACAAATCGCCAAACGCAGACTGATCACCTGATACGATTTGCTGCATCAAGTCATTATCACTGAATATTTTAATTTTTCTCCGGAATATCAATTCGACGATTTTTTCAGGATTAACCAAATCAAAGAAATATACGAACTCACTATAATTATGGGGGCCAAAGTAATCCGCCTGAAACTGAAAATTGCTTCGTTAAAAACACTCGGATCATCAGAACCTCCTCCGCTCATGAGAATGAAACCCAAAGCTAGTAAACCGACGATCAGTATCAATCCGATGTATTTTTTTTTCTGAAAGATCATACTTTTTTAGTTCCTGTACACTTGAAAAACGAAAGGTTCAGTTTATCTCAAAAAAAATCGCCGCAAAAAGAATTTTTTCAATTCCCATTGCGGCGATTCGCTTCAAAACTTTTTGTTTTAAAGTCGGCTCCAAGGAATAGCCACAACCATTATAATCGATGCGATCAAAAAGAAAATGCTTGCAATTTTGAATTTTCCCTGATCTGTTTTGGCTTTTTTCGATTTAGCCCGGCCAATGTGAACCAGAACAACTGCAATCAACATCATCGCAAAATGTTCGACTGCATAAAACCTAAGATCCGAATTTTTCATGGCTGCACCAAAATCAGACATCGCCAATTTTGTGATCGGACTCAGGAAGAAATACAAAACAAGACCAGTTAGCAATTGCAAATCCATCAGCGAAGTAAATACTATACCTAAAATATTGTCTGTCTTTTTCCATGGTTGATTTCCGAACCAACCTGCCAGATATTTAACAAGCGTAACAGCCAAACTTACCAAAAGTAACCAACGAAGGACATCGTGTAAATGTAAAAAACCAGTGTACATGTTTTCTGAAATTTAATTGTTTCGATTTTAAACGAATGAAAGCGGTTTTGGTTGAGAATTATTTAAATATCTCCAACCCTTCCACAATACAGAATCCTTCTTTCTGATCAAGAGATAAACCAATCATCTTGGCAGCCAGCACATCAACCGGAGTTGGCTGGTACTTTTTAAAAACATATTTGGTCAGGAACCGGCTGATTACCAACCCTATTTTTTCTCCTGAACGCTTTTCTTTACGGTCTCCGTCAAGAATCGAAGGCCGAACAATGTTACATTTCCGGAAATTAAATTTGGAAACAGCTTCTTCCAGTTCGCCTTTTATTCGTGAATAGAAAACCGAAGATTTTGAATCGGCACCCATCGACGAAACCAGCACGTACGCTCCTACCTCATTTTCAACCGCCGCTTTGGCAAAATCGTGCTGATAGGTAAAATCCACTCGGTACTGGTTCTCTTTGGTTTTTGCAGTTTTAATAGTTGTCCCTAAAGTTGAAAACAACACATCTCCCTGAACCAGGTGTTTCCAACTTTCCGGCTGATCAAAATCAATCTGAATTTCTTCCAGTTTCGAATGGCTTATCCCCGAAGTACGACGAACAAACGAACGCACTTTCTCAAATTCAAGATTTTCCAGCAATTGAACAACCAATTGTTGACCAACCAGTCCGCCGGCGCCAATCACATTTGCAATTTTTTCCATTATTACGGTTTTTTGATAATTCCATCGGCAAGCAATTGCCTAAAATGATCGGTAATCGTTTGCTCAAAAGGCAGAAATTCCATACCCAGATCTTTTTTGATGTAACTGTTGTCCGTTCTAAGATCATAGCCCACGTTCAGTTTTACATATTTGCGTGTAAACCCAACAAATGGCGCAATCAAACTAAACAACCATTTCGGCACAAACCCCTTCGGTAAAGGAAATTCAGGATAATCAGCCCTGATGACATCGGCCATTGCAAGAAAACTCTTATCCGCAGAAGTACAAATATGCCTTCCGGATGCATTGGGCGTGAACCCTGCCAGAATGTGTGCTTTTGCCACATCGCGAACGTCCACAAAACTCATGTTTCCTGAAGGCACTCCCGTTTTAAACTTTCCGGTGGCCAATTGGATCATGATTTCAACACTGCTGGAATCTGTACGTTTGGTTAACGAAGGACCCATGATAAATCCCGGATTGATAACAAGCAAATCCCAACGATTTTGCTTTCCTGTCATTTCCCATGCCAGTTTT
>JAUYEQ010000022.1 GCA_030691295.1 Bacteroidota bacterium | reverse complement strand
CTGTATAGTTAATTCGGAAATTATAAAGTTCGCAAATCTGTTTCACGATGGCCAGTCCGATTCCAATGTTCCCGTTTTTCCCTTTGGCGAAACGTTCGAGCATAACATCGGCATTCCCGCTGAATGTCAGTCCACTGTTTTCAATGATTAATCCGGAAGCAGAAAGAATAATCCGGATGATCCCGTTTTGAATGTTGTGTTTAACCGCGTTTTTCACCAGGTTATTGACCAGTATTTCGGCAAGCCCGGCATCCATTGTCAGGTTACAGGTCAGGAGTTGTTTGTACACATTGATTTCGCGGATGGTGATTGCTTCGGCAAAAATATCAAGTGTCTGCTCAACTGTATTCCTGAAATCAACTTTAACCGGATTACAGTATTCCCGGTTGTTGATTTTGCTCAGCAGGAAAAGTGACTTTTGTACCTGTGACAGTTTAGTGGATGCCGTATATATTTTCTGTAATTCCTCTATTTCCAGATTGGTGTCTGGATGATTGAGCAGTTTTTCTGTATTGGAACGGATAATGGCCAGATGAGTTTGCAGCTCGTGCGAAGCGTTTTCGCCAAATTCTTTGTTGTGCCGGTAATCGTCGGCAACTTTTTTCAGCAGGGTGTCAAGAGTGGTATTTAGCGACTGAAATTCGTCGATTGTTGTTGCCGGAAATTCAGGCAGGGGACCGCTGATTTTAAATTTAACCAGTTTATCGAGTGTTTGGTAAAATGGATTCCAGATATTTCCGGCGATGGAGTTAACCATGATGTAAAGGAAGACGGTTATAAGTAGCATCAATCCCAAAATAATCAGCAGTGTTCCTTCTGCAATGTCATCGCGCCCAATCAACAAATGCCTCAGGACGAGGGTCTGGTCGCTTCCGTTGTGATCAATGGTGAAATACAGTTCGCGATAGGGCACCATTTCGTTGTCGCCCGACTCCAGCAGCAGTGTGTCTTTAAATATTGGTTTTTCGAATCGCACATCAGGAAGAATATTAGCTACCTGATGAAATTCGGGTAAGTCGTTGTGTTCTTCGTGGTAACTGATCAGCCGCTGCATTTCGTAGGTTAGGAACTCATCGGTTTCCTCGTACGAAATGTATTCGATCATATAAAAGCAAAAAACACTTCCAATAATAATAACCGGAAGCATCCATTTTGCCGTGTAAGTGTATGTGCGTTTGATCAGTTTCATCAAGTATTTCTCAGGCAAGCTCAAATTTATAACCAATTCCGTAAACAGCCTTGATCGGATCATCACAACCCGTAGAAGTAATTTTTTTTCGTAGGTTTTTCATGTGTGAATAAATAAAATCGAACGAATCGGCCAAATCCATGTTGTCACCCCAAATGTGTTCTGCAATGCTTTCGCGTGTCAAAACCCGCCCCGGATTAGAAAAGAAAAACAACAAAATATCGTATTCGCTTTTGGTCAGATCAATTTTCTGCTTGTTGGCGGTGACTTCCCTCCGAGTGGTATCGATGGAAATTTCACCAAAACTGACGATGCTTGTCCCGGCAAAGTTCCGGCGGCGAATGAGCGATTTTACACGGGCAACCAACTCGGCCATGTCAAATGGTTTGGTCAGGTAGTCGTCAGCGCCTAAATCGAATCCTTCCAACTTGTTGTCGAGCGAGTTTCGTGCTGAAACGATAATAATTCCGGTAGCCGAATTTTGCAGCTTAATTTCCCGAATCAGGTCGAGCCCAGACCCTCCAGGAAGATTGATGTCAACCACCAAAATATCATAGTTATACATGAATATTTTCTCATGGGCATCGGGATAATTATCCGAAGTAACGCACAGAAATTTTTCGGCAACCAACGTTTCTGTAATTGCATCAAGTAATTTAAGGTTATCCTCAACGATCAGTAGTTTCATGTTTAAATAATCTGATTTTTTAATTGCTACAAACTCGTCTATCCGGTCGGCACTTAATTATTATCAGTAAGCTGGCAGATCACCCCATTGTTTTAGAGATAATTCTCCAGCGCTCGTTCATATCAGAGATTTGAATTGGAAAACGATAAAGTTAGGAAAGTTTCAATAGGGCAGTTTGTTTTAAGGATAAAATGAAATTTTGAGAGCATAGACGCAAACTGTTCTATAACATGTATTTGTTAATTTTTCATCATTTAAATGGTGCTTTATCCACCGGAAGGCATTACAGTTCAGCTTACAAGAAGTAACTTTTTTCTCAGGTGATTGCAACTTAAAAATGAATGTATATAGCTGAATATTTGGGCTTATGATTATGCCTCCTCTCAGAAAAGAGTATATTTGTGCTCTGTTTTAGAGGGTTTAATATTAATTAATCAGTATGCTAAAGTTAAAAAATCTCTTATTTGCGTTTGCGATCTTTGTTTCATTGTTTGTTTCCGCTCAGGAGCAAAAGGAAGGTGAAAAGGAAAAAGG
>JAUYEQ010000423.1 GCA_030691295.1 Bacteroidota bacterium | reverse complement strand
CCAGAAGTGGTTTCATCGATTTCACAAATATTGTGATGTACTGCACACCAGTATCATCGGGCACATAAGTTTGTTTGGGATGAGTCGCCTTTTTGCCAAACGGCAAACGCTAAAATTACAATTTTGGACTGATAAAAACTCGGCCTGATCCATGGCTCGGCTAAAAGCGGAGCTTGCTTTTTCATGCTATCGGGTTGTTTCAAACGATGTATTTCCTGATTCGACTCCTTCAATAACTGCAAAATTTCCTTCTGTGCGGTATTTCACTGCTTTCCCGTTCATCGTTACTTTTTGCGTTTTCGACCAGAAAGGCAGATACACATCGGCGGTGGTATTGGCCGGAATGGTCAGGTTCATGGAGAACGATTGCTGCGGCTTGTTTTTGAACGACATCTGCACGTCGCCCCGGATAGTCGGCAATTTGACTTCGGCATGGCTCAGCGACCCAGGTCGTGGTTTTACAACCATTTTCCCAAAACCAGCTTCGGCTGGTTCAATTCCCATAATTTTCCGGGGGATGATATGCACCGGAGATGCGCTCCAGGCGTGGCTCCAGCCGTTGTTCGACTTGTATTTGTTGTCCCACGCTTCCGTAGTCATCGTGGCTCCGAGCCTGATCATATTCATCCAGCTGCGGTCCGAATCAGCGGTCAGGAGGCTAAAGGCATAATCGGTCTGGTCGTAATTTAAAAGCGCTTCGAGCAGGTAATTGGCGCCGTAAACACCGCAAGCCATCCCTTTCGATTTGATGTAATTGATAACTGATGCCTGGCGTTTTTCTGGAACCAGACCGAAACAGAGCGGGTACATGTTAGCATGTAACGATGCGTGAGAGGACCCAATTCCGTCCATATAAATGCCACGTTCCTCGTCAAAAAAATGGCGGTTGAAAACGGTCTTAACAGCCGCTGCTTTTTTACTGAAAAACGCTGCATCCGACTGCTTGCCAATTGCCTTCGACATCTCCGACATGTACACCAGCGACTGGTGGTAAAAGGCGTTTACAACGGTATTGAAATCCGAAAAGTCGTAATTGTCGGTTTCGCCTCCAGCCCCGATGCCCATTCCTCCGTGCGGCCAGTCGACAATATCGCGCAACGCTTTGCCGTTAAAATGGATCGATTCCAGAAAATCTGTTGTTTGCAGGCCGGTCCGGGTGCTGATCAATCCGTTTTCGGTTTCGAGCGCCGCCAAAGTTTTGGCTTTAAGATCCTCAAAATAAGTGGTGATCACTTCCGTGTTTCCCGTGTGCCAGTAATCGGCCCAGGCCATAAAAATACTATGCGATATCCACTCTGTTGGCCAGGTAGCGTGGTAAATCAGATTTTCGAGACTGTAGCGGGCGATGGCAAATTCACGATCGATGGCATAATGTCCCATTTGTTGGATATAGCAATCGGCTTCGTACATCATTCGCTCACGTTCGCTGTTGGCATAATCGCCATTGTAGGTGTTGGCGATGACTGAGTGTTTGCACAAATTGTAAATTGAATTCAACCGTTCATCGGAGCAGGAAAACCCGGAAGCCCGATCGTTAAACAGGTAATAAAGCGCTTTCTGGGTGATCTCGTTTACCTGAATGTTTTCGCCCTCGGTTATCAATTCGCAAAACCTGAATGGAGCGACTTCAGGCATTTCCAGCGGCATCACCTGGCTGTGCGGATATCGGGCGACAAAACGAGGAATCTCCAATGAATACAAGTGGGTGCCTGATTTTATCGTCAACGGGTAGGTTCTGAAAATTACCCCTCCGCCAGGTTTCTGGTCGATGGAATCGCCAACCGATTTTTCTCCGATATGTATTTTAATCGTCTTTTGTACTTCTTCACTTTTGGGATTCCAGGTCAGGTTAAGTGCTAAGGTTGCGAAGGTCGATTTTCCGAAATCAAAAAAATGGACGCCATTGTTTTTTGCTGTTTGTTTTACAGGTTTTACCGGATGGTAGATTACCGGGTGACGGTTCTCGAACGACCAGAATTTTACGCCGTTATCATCCGTCAGCTGTATCCATTTGCTTTCTCCGGGCCATTTCCGGGCAGCATTCAGAACGGAGGTGTTGAACTTCTGTACGGCGCTCCATGCCGATTCGCCTTTCAGTTTGGTCGTGTTTTTTACTTTCCAGTAATAGGAGGAGTTGGAAGAAAGGGATTTGCCTTCATAATTGATATTTACCGACTGGCCGGATAAGACGTTTCCTGAATTCCAAAGGTCAGGTGTTTCTTTTTTCAATAAGTCAATTGATGATGCGACCATGATTTGGTAGGCAGTCTGGAAATCGCCGGGCTGATCGGAAACCACGATCCAGCTAAAATCCGGGGCAGGATTGGTGATCAGCGATAATTCAGGGTGCGAGAGTAATCCGCAAAGCAAGCCTGATGGTGCAAAGCTTGGTGATGTGCGCGCCGATAAACTGGACTTTTTTTCAGGAGTGGTACTTTGCCCCTGAAAATAGCATCCGGAGAGAAGAAAAATCAGAAGAACCCGAAAATTGGTTTTTAGCAGTTGGTTCATGTGAGTTGGTTTAATCCTGTTTTTATAGACCTTCGAGGTTCCCAAAACCTTGAAGGTCTGAATGAAGGTCTGAAAAAAACAGGGACAGCCTTATCGAAAGATGTCCCTGTTTATTGGTTCAAGAGAAAAAATTATTTAGCAGCCCAACCCGGATTTTGTTCCAGTTTTACATCCTTGTTGGTGTCGATTACCGTTTGCGGAATTGGCCACAAGTTATAATTGAAGGTCAGTGTAGCTGCCGCTTCAGGCCAGTAGGCGTATTTTTTGATACGATCGGTAGCAATGGTGCCGCCCATGCGCAAAAGGGTATTCCAGCGACATTCTTCGTAAACCAGTTCGCGTGCGCGTTCGTCCAAAATCAGGTTGAATTTGTCGTCCATATCGGCGGCGGTAACTTTATAGGTACAATTGGCACGGTCGCGCAACAGGTTGATGTCGGCAGCAGCACCGGCTTTGTCGCCACTGCGTTGTTTGGCTTCGGCGCGCAACAAAATGGTTTCCGACAAGCGGATGAAATAATCGTCGCGGAACAGGTTGCTCAGGTTTTCACCGTCGGCCAGCCCGGTGTATTTATCGGTGGCAATTTTGCACGATACCGGATAGCATAAACTGCTGTTGTTCTTGTTGGTAGTCGCATCGGTGCTTCCGTTGTACATTTCGCTCCATGGCACAATTTTCTTAAAATAGGGCGATGCGGCAACGTTTCCTTTAAACCTTCTGCGGAAGACGATATCAGAATTACGCAAGTCTGCTCCCCATTTGTCAGCATAAATTTCATTGCGGGTGTACATAGTTGGCATAATCTGAACAATTCCGCGTCCTCCCACATCTTCCAATGTTCCGGTAATGTGGTTTTTAGCTCCATCGCGGAAAACCGCTCCGTAGGTACGCGAGTAAGGCAATTTCGACCGTCCGTCTTCTGCCTTGTAAGCGGCATAATCAATCTGCATTGCCCAGATACACTCTTTGTTCCCATCCTGATAGTTCACGTTTCCTTCCTGAAAGAGATCCCAGTAATGATTCGCGGTTTGCAGAATAGTGTCAACTGGAGCAGCAGCGCTTCCGCCCTGATAAACATTAACAGCGATGGTTGCCGCAGTTCTTCGGGTTCCAAAACGTGTTTTCATCAATGAATAGGTTCCTCCATCGATTACTTTATTTCCAAAGCTTATTGATTTGGCAAATGCCGCTGAGGCTTCGCTGGCTTTTCCTTCGGCGCCCAGTTGGGTGCCCAACCCGAGGTACAACTGACAAAGATTGTGCTGAACGGCTCCTTTGACCAGACGGCCACCGGCAGTAGTTGTTTCCGGAACGTCAGCTTCGATGGCTTCCATT
Source organism: Bacteroidota bacterium (assembly GCA_030691295.1). GTDB lineage: Bacteria > Bacteroidota > Bacteroidia > Bacteroidales > Prolixibacteraceae > Aquipluma. The sequence continues at coordinate 9,734 of JAUYEQ010000423.1, read as the reverse complement.
TCGGTAATGGCAAACTGGTAGGTGGCAACACGTGTGGCACGCTCGAAATCGTACTTTGGAGTTGTAGTGATATCGGTTACAATTGGCACGCCGCCGAACAATTCGGCCAAATTACGGTAGGCAAAAGCGCGGAAAAAACGGGCCTGGCCAACTGCATATGCTTTTTCGGCAGGAGTCGACCACGAAATTTGCGGCAGTTCAGCAGCGTACAGAGCAAGGTTGGCACGTGAAATCACATAATACCAGGTGGTGTAGTTTTCGTAAAAACTACCATTGTCCGGATTGATGACACCGTAATTGTTAAAGGTTGCTCCTCTGCGGATACTGGCAACATCAAACATATCGGTTCCGTTTCCGCGGAAAACAAAGATCCAGCCCGACTCAGTAGGATTTGCCCATAAATCGCGCAAATGAGAATAAATCGAAACCAATACCTGATCAACCTGAGCAGATGTAGAAAACGCATTGTCAACTGTATAGAAAGTCTGAGGGTCTTCGGTCAGGAATTCTTTATCCGATTCGCAGCTTACCATACTCACCAGGAGCATCAGGAACCAGATACCAGCTATATATTTTATCTTTTTCATATCGAAGTCGTTTTAATAGGTTAGAAACTAATATTTGCGCCAATTGAGTAGGTTGTAGGTACCGGGAAGGTGTTTTCCCGCACGGGAGTTCCTGTTTCAGGATCGCCTCCGAACCAATTGGTAATGGTAGCCAGGTTTTTGGCGCTGAAGAATACTTTCAGGGTGTTGATCTTCGCAGCTTTCACCCACGACTGATTATTGAACGAATACGAGAGGGAAACGTCCTGGAATCGCACAAATCCGCGCGACTGAAGTGCAAGGTAACGACCATCTCCGGCGAAATAAGCCGACGGGTAAACATTGTTTTTGTTTTCCGGTGTCCAGTAAGGTTTCGAAGTCATGTTATCGTTAAAACGACCTGTTCCAGAAGTCATATAAGCGGCTGTATTGGCTTTCATGAAATATCCGTTTCCTCCAAAAGTACCAGTGACCATTGCATACAGTTCAAAATTTTTATATGTCAGGCTGTTGCTCATATTCAACCGGAAGTTTTCTTTTCCGTAACCCAAAATTTTACGGTCGGCAGCAGTGATGCCAGCAACGTCGTCCAAATCTTTATATTTTGGTGCACCAGGAGCAGCGCCAGTCAGTGTAATGTAGTCAGTGTCTTCAGCCTGAACAATACCAATCTGTTCGTACCCGTAAATAGCGCTCAGTGATTTGCCGATAAACAAGGAGTTTGCAACGTCATCATCTTCAATGCCATCGCCATCTTTATCGTCACCATAAAGTTTAGCCAACTTGTTGCGGTTGATCCAGTAGGTAACCGATGTGTTCCAGCTTAAATCCTTGGTCTTCACATTAACAGTACGCAAAGTTATTTCAAGACCCTTGTTATCGATCTGCCCCATTGAAGTTCTGATTGTTTTGAACCCTGTCATAACCGGGATATTGCGAACAAAAATCTGGTCGGTGGTTTTTGAGAAATAGGCATCCACATCAACAAAAATGCGGTCATTCAACCAGGCCGATTCAAATCCTGTATTCCATGTATCAGTTGATTCCCAGCCCAAATCAGAGTTGCCAAGTGCATTCTGGTATAAACCGTAGCTGATTTTGCCCGGTGCGTTTGAATATTCATAACGGATACCGCCTGAAGTTCCATTGGCGATGGTTGACAATGTTCCGTATGGTCCGGTTCCCTGATTACCGTTTTGACCCCATGAAACTTTTAATTTTAAACTATTAAGCGTTTCAAAACCTTTAAGAAATTCTTCGTTCGATATTTTCCAGGCTACACCGGCGGCGGCAAAATTTCCCCACTTTTTATTGGATCCAAAAACCGAGGCTCCATCACGACGATACGATCCGGTAAAGAAATATTTGTCTTCATAGGAATAACTTGCACGGCCCAGGTAACCAATATTGGCACGTTCATCGATATTCATATTTACTTTTTGAACGGTGGCTTTGGCAAGTCCCCACATTCCAAGTGTTGTATTACCGTTTGCGGCAAAATCCGATCCGGTTGAATTTACCTGTTCGTAACGGCGATAGTCTCGTGTGGCAACAGCAGTTATTTCAGCAGAGTGTTTTCCGAATGTGTTTTTATAGTTCAGGATATTGTCAAAAACATAACTGAAAGTTTTGTTGTTATCAACATTTCCGTTTGCACTCGCCAGAAAGCCAACCACTGTAGACGGTTGATATCTTGTCAAACCTTCACCTTCTTTAATGTAGTATTGTTCGTTGGTGAAATTTCCGGATTGATTATTATCCAGGTTGGTCATTACATTGATCTTGTAATTTAAACCTTTTATCCAGGGAGCATCAATTACTGCATAAGCATTTAAGCGGTAGTTGTTGCGTATGTCTTGATTCTCACGCGTTTCATCGTCAACTCCCCACAATGGGTTCATTGAAGATTGGGTATAGGGGTATTTCTCCAGATTTCCCTGATCATCGCGATACATTACGCCATAAGGAGACATTGTTTGAGCTTCGCCAACGTTGGCTTCAAAACCTGAATAATCTCTTCTGGAATAGCTGGCATCGACACCAATTTTTAACCAGCTTGTAATGGTAGTATTTACCTTACCCAACAGAGAGATGCGTGAATAATCGTCGCCAACAACAATTCCTTTATTTTCATTGTATGATGTTGAAATATAGTAATTCACATTCTGTGCTGCACCCGAAACGGCAATCTGATAATCCTGAATAACCCCGGTCTGCGTTACCTGATCGAGCCATACGGTTTCACTTCCTGCAGCAAGGTTGGCCAGTTCACCTGTTTTCATCCAGTTGGTTGAACCTTCTGCATATTTGTTACGGGCATTCACCACACTGATCCATTCCGTGCCTTTCATCATCACCGGTTGGTTTTGCCAGCTCTGCAATCCGCCCGAAGTATTGAACGTGATAACAGGTTTGCCTGTTTTTCCCTTTTTAGTGGTGATGGCTATAACGCCGTTTGCTGAACGCGAACCGTAAGCGGCAGCAGAAACAGCATCTTTAAGGATGTCGTATGTTGCAATGTCGTTTGGATTGATATCGTTCAAACTTCCCAGATAGATAACTCCATCCAACACAATCAACGGATCATTGTTGCCGCTAATTGAATTCTGACCGCGGATATCCATTGTGGGCTCGCCTCCGGCACTGTTGGTGGCACCAATATTCAAGCCGGCCACATTTCCTTTTAAAGATTCCAACGCATTTAGGTTTGGAGCCAGTGAAACCGGCGATCCTTCCATTTTAACAGAACTGACGGAACCTGTATAATCCTGCCTTCTGGCAGTACCGTAACCAATAACGATCACTTCATCAAGTCCTGTCATATCTTCTTCCAGAACAACATTAATGACCGTTTTTCCATTGGCAGGAATTTCCTGTGTTTTTAATCCGACAAACGAAAAAACGAGGGTGGAATTTTCTTCCACTTTCGATAATTCGAAAGTTCCTTCAACTGTAGTGATAGTTCCATTGGTAGTTCCTTTCACAGTGATGGCTGCTCCCGGAATAGGTTCTCCGTTCGCATCTGTAACCTTTCCGGTCACTTTTTTCTCCTGTTGGGCAAAAGCAGGTGACAGAACGATCTGTCGGCCCATTTGCTTGTAGGTAATGTTGGTTCCTTCGAACAACAAGTCGAGCACCTCAACAACCGAAGCGCCTTTTACGCTGATGCTGGTTTTTTTCTCAACATCAATTAAGTCTTTGTTGTACATGAATACGTAATTGCTTTGGTTCTCAATCTGGAGCAAAATTTCTTCTACTTTAGATTGGTTCGCGTTCAGGGTTAAACCTGAAGACTGAGAGAATACTGTTTCTGCCATTGATTGGAGAACAGTAAAAACCATCAAGAAGATTGCTAGTTTCATAATTAATACAAGTTTTTTCAGGCTTGTGCTCAGCAACAAACCCTTAGGTACGATTTTTTTCATAGTTTTGTAATGATTAATTTGTACGATTAATTAAAAAATCAAAGTTAGATGCGGGTGATGTTCGAGCATTCCCCGCATTTTTTGTTCATTCATAGGCGCTAATTATTTTAGTTTTTAATAATTCTGGTTTTATCAGCTTTTATTTCAATTATACCTGGCTCATACCTGCCATCCTGGTTCGATACTTTGCGTTTGAAGTTGTATTTAATCGGTGCCGACAACGACAACATTTGCATTATTTGTTCCAGACTTTCATTGTTAATGGTTGCATTGTACCGGTAATTTCCCAACTCCGGATTTAGAAGTTGAATGTTAACATTGTGTTGGCGCTGGAGAATGCGCAAAATGGAAGAAAGCGGAGTGTCCCTGAAAATGTATTTGCCTTCGCGCCAGCTGCTGTGTACAAAAACATCTGACTTTTCGATTGCAATACTATTTTTTGTCCTGTCGAAAACCGATACTTCTCCGTGCGTCAGAAATTCTTCTTTTCCTTTCAAATCAAGAGAGATCTTTCCTTCGGTCAGGGCAACAGTCACAAAATCTTCATCTATGTACGAGTTAACATTAAATTCGGTACCATAAACTTTAATCTCAGGGCCCAAATTGGAAACAAAAAACGGGGTTTCACCTTTCTGAACTTTAAAATACGCTTCGCCGGTTAAACTGACGCGCCGTTCGCTGGTATTAAAGATTACAGGATAAGAAATTTCGGATCCTGAATTTAACCAGGCTTTCGAACCATCGGGTAAATCGACTGCGATACGCGCGCCGATGGGAGCAATGACTGTGATTTTTTGGTCGTGTTTATTTTCTAGTAGATTCGAATATTGTTGTGTGAGATTGTATTGACTGTAAAACAACCATGCTGAAACCAACAACACAGGCAATAAGAGTATTGCTGCAACTTTTGTAAGCTGAAAAATGAAACGTTGAAGTTTTCCTTTTGGTTTTCCATTGCTTATTTTTCCCGAAGTTTTAGTCCACAAGTACTGAATATCAGCTGTTTTTATCTCTGCTCCACGAAAGCGAATTGTTTGAACCAACTTTAATGCTTCGCGATATTCTTCGATATGTGATGGATGATTCTTTTCCCACGCATTCCAATACTCCGCTTTCGAATAATCTTCTCCTTTTGCCCAGGCGGCAAATTGAGTATTGGAAATTAATTCCTCAAATATGTTCTGATCCAACTGCCTCATTACTCTATGTTTTTATACAAAGAGTAAAGCCGGCACTTTTATACTCACCCCGGAGAAAGTATTTTTTATTTTTTGATGCGAAAATATCCGGATATTCCATTAATGCCTGATTCACAGATTAGTGAGCAGGTGACTTAAAGTCACCTGCTCACTAAATTCACCCGTTAACGATCAGGAGATCTTTTTACCGAATACGAACCAGAGAAACATTTCTACATTTTCAACGCCTGTAATTCCCTGATCATCCATGTCTTTCCGAATTTTGTCGAGAGATCTGAACAGCAGGTTCCGAACGCTTTGAATGTTCATGTCGAGTGCCTGACTGATCTCAGAAAATTCAAGCCCATGAAAGAAACGAAGTAAAATGACTTCACGTTGCCGGTCGGTGAGTCCTTCCATGCTTTGGGCAAGAAGTTTTGAGTGGTTGCGCTTATCTTCAGCCGAAATCAGAAAATCTTCAGCCGAAAATGAAAATTGCATGGTAGTATCTACATTCGTCAATGATTCTTTTCTGGTTTTTTTTAACTGGTGTATCAATTCGCGCCGCAGTGAAATAATCAGGTAAGCCTTAATGTTTCCGACCGATACCATATTCTTGCGCCGTTCCCAAACGTCAGCAAACAAATCCTGAATGGTATCTTTTACCAGCTCTGGCATGGCAACAATCTTTATTCCGTAGTAAAAAAGTTCCCGGTAATAAGCCTCAAAAAGAATCCCAAGAGAGGCAAAATCGCCACTTTTAAAATTGCTCCAGGCATCCTGTGGATTAGTTGACAGGGGACTTAGCGTTTCCATTTTTCCGAACAGACTGGTTGGTTTTTACTGATTCTATTTGGCTCAAAAGTAGCAACTATTTTTCAGGCACACAGAAAGAATTTTAAATTGCTATCAATCAAACGGATTAAACCCTATTGCTACTTTTTTGTTTATGCTTTATTGACAAATAAAATGCAAAAAACTCATCATAAAATACGATCAAAATTCATTCATTATTTTAATAAACAAACTTATGGATAAAAATTTTGATGATCTTTCCTGGTTGTGGCAAAGGTCGTTTGTCAAATGGGCGGCTCTTGGGTCGGTAGCCTGTGCAATCCTTGTTTTTATTGCAACACTCCCATTTATAATTAAACCGCTGCACGAGTCGGAGGTGATTGTTTATGTGCCGTTGACTATTTTGTCGCAACAATTAAACCAGCAGGGAATTGGGTTTGCCAGCGACCGGGAAATCGATTGGTACATACAAATCCTCAAATCGAATCAGTTGACCGACAGCCTGATTAAAAAGTATGATTTGTTTTCCTACTTTAAAATTGATTCGTCAGGATTTGCATCAAAGAATCAATTGTACCGAAAAATGGAAACCAGGATAATTATTGAAAAAACCCGCTATGGTTCGGTTTCGAAACGGGTGCGCGACAACGATCCGAAACGCGCTGCCGATATGGCGAATGAAGTGATTGTTCTTGGTGAAGTTATCAAACGGAATTTACTATCGCCCAACCGACAGGAATCGATGCGCTATGTAACCAGTCTTTTTAACCAGAAAGCGACGGACGTTGCGCGTTTGGAGAAATCGCTCGATTCGCTGATGGAGTCTCCACCGGGTGCAAAAAAAGATTACCTGTACAATAAAATACTGACGCTTTACAACCTGGAATTTCAGGAACTTATTTCACGGAAAAGTATTTACGAGCGGGAACAGAAAAATTTCGACACACCGCTTCCAATGGCCTACGTTATTTCCTCTGCTGTTCCAAAATCGCAGGTAATATCGCCAAGGCGGGGTTTGCTGATGGCTGCCGGTATCGGAATCTATCTGGTCGTATTATTGGTATTCGAAATTATCCGCCGTGACAACCGAAAAACCGCATAGCGCCTATTTGGAAATCATTTACCCATTACTGATTGTCATCTTTGTGGCAGCCGCAATTTTGTACGCCCAAAAATCTTTTTTCTTTTTACTGATTACCGTTTTAGGTTTCATAACAATGGTGTCGTGGTTTATCTCCCGGTACAAATTGCAGCATTACTTTTTAATGATCCTTGCTTTTCTGTTGCCGTTTTCGGTTGAACTGCCCATCTCCGATACGGTGAAAATATTTATCCCGGGCGAACCCATGCTGGCCATCGCCATTTTTACTTTGGGATGGGATATTTTAAGAAACCCTGCGCGATTACAAGAATTATTCTCTGGAGAAAGCAAATGGACGATCCCCCTTTTATTCAGTTTCCCATTAGCCGCCGTATTTTCAACGATGGTCGTGGTTTCCGCGAAATTCGCCATTATCAACCTCAGTTATATCCTGGTATTTTTCCTTTGGCAGAAGTTGCTTTTCAAAGGCATTCCCGGATTTTTCCCCAAACTGCTGATTCTGTTTTCCCTTTCGCATTTGTTGGTATTGGCGTTTTCGTTGTTTCAACTGGCCGAATACGATTGGAACCCGGTAACCATCAAAGCCATCTTTCGTCCGTTTTACAAAGACCACACTATTTTTGGGGCTGCCAGCGCTTTTTTAAGTGCCTTCTGGTTTTTGTACGCCACCAAAGCCAATCCATCAAAGTTGAGGTTGCTGATGCTGGTTTTGGGAATCCTGTTTTTGGGAGGCGTTTTTCTTAGCTTCAGCAGGGCCGCGTTTTTGAGCTTAGTATTTTTTGTTCTGGTGTGGCTGGCGCTCCAAATTAAAGTAAGGGTAAAACACATTGTCCTGGCGGTTTTGCTTGGCATCGTACTGATTGGTTTTTACCAGCAGCAATTGCTCCGGCGCCTTTATTCAAACCAGCTTATTTCGCGCGACCCCAGTCTCAGTTATATGGAACGGATAGAATCTTCCGGAAATATCAGTACCGATATTTCGAACCTTGAACGGCTAAACAGATGGTATTCAGGAATAAAAATGGCGATTGAAAAACCATTGACCGGGTTTGGTCCGGGAACCTATCAATTTGAATACATCCCGTATCAGAATCCAAAGTTGATGAACCGGCTCACGGTCCGAAATCATTGGCATATTCCTGAAAACTCCGGCGGAACAGCCCATTCGGAATACATTCTGGCCTTGAGCGAAATGGGCTTCGTTGGTCTTACAGCCTTGTTAATACTGTTTGTCCGCTGGTTTTGGGTTGCTTTCGAAAAAGTCCGCTCCCATCCGCAACGGAAAAACATACTCATCGCTTTCGCCGTCCTGTCAACCTATTTGTTTCATGGCGCGTTTAACAATTTCTTGACTACCGACAAGTTTGCCTTTCTGTTTTGGGGTTTTGCCGCGTGGATGGCCGCCAATTTCGAACTAAAAAAACCTGACTCATGAGCTCAAAATATTACGATAAAGTTGGAAATTATTACGATGAGGATGCCGGCGATTTTGATTCGCGTTATTGGAGCAATCCGGTGTTGCAGCAAATAAGGCAAATATTTCGCGAAGAAGTCAAGCGTTTTGACGGGACCGATATGCTCGAAATAGGCTGCGGAACGGGAATGGATTTGGTACACTTTGCTACGATTTTTCCGGAGCGGAATGTTTCTGGGATCGATATTTCAGGAGAAATGGTACGGTTGTGCAACGAGCGAAAAGCGAAAAGCGGATGCGCCAATATTGAGGTTCGGCAGGGAAGTGTGGAGGATGTTGAAGTTATTTTCCCCAACCGGCAATTTGATGTGATCTATGTGTTTTTTGGTGCGCTCAATACCGTTGAAAACCTTCCGAAAGCTGCACAAACACTAAAAAAACTACTTCGCCCCGACGGCACAATGGTGCTCACTTTTGTGAACAAATGGTACCTGGGCGGCATGTTCCTTGAACTGGTACGTTTCCATTTTTCGAAAGCATTCGGAAGGATAAAACCTGTATGGAGTGGTTATTCGCCCTCGAAATTTTTGCCCAGTCATTGTTATTCGCCCCGGCAGATCAAATGCGCGTTTAGTGGATCCAGTCTGAAAACGCAAAAGGGATTCAGCATTGTTCATCCGGCATGGTACTACACCGGCATCAACCGCAGGCTTGGCAAATTGCGGAAATACCTTTGGCGAACTGACTTGCTGCTGAATAAAACCTTCTTATGGCGTTTTGGAGAGTACACTTTGTTTGTTTTCAAAAAATGAAAGTGCTGATCTGATCATACTTTCGTCATCAGGATACCGGAAAGAATCAGATTTGCAAAGTTCCTGATGGCTGGTAGTCATTGGAATCGATGTGGTAAGGGCTTCTGTTACCGTTTGCCCAAATTCCTTTTGCAATTTCGTGACCGGAATGGATTCAACTTCTGCATTCAAATGCGATGCAAGCATTTCCGCAAAATATTTCTGACTTACCGGAGCTCCCGAAAAAACATTCAGGTTTTGATTTTTCTGCCCTTTTTCTGCCAGTTTAATAATCTGATTGGCACAATCCTCCAAATGAATAATCGACATCAATTGATTTCCATCGCCATACAAAGGCACTTTCCCTGAGCGAAGAAAATGGTCCCGGTAAAAAAAGCGAAACCATGAATCAGGGCCGAGTATCCAGCCCGGACGCGCAAAACGGACATCGAGTTTCCCCGAAGATTGCGCGTTGATCCAGGGT
>JAUYEQ010000406.1 GCA_030691295.1 Bacteroidota bacterium | reverse complement strand
CCCAAACTATATTTCTGGCCATCGTTGCCTGCCTGCTTTGGTCGTCGGCCTTTGTGGGGGTTAAGATTGGCCTGAAATACCAAACCCCGCTTCAGTTTGCCGGGATTCGATTCATCATTTCCGGATTGATGTTAATTCCTTTTGTGCATAATTTTGCACGTTTCAGGAAGGAGGTCATTGCGAATTTTTGGTACGTATGCCTGATCGCATTTTTGCAGGTAATCCTTCAATATTCACTTTTTTATCTGGGCGTCAGTTTGGTTCCGGCTTCCATTGCAGCCATGATTGTTGGGTCTTCTCCATTGTTTATTGCCCTGACCTCGCATTTTATTAACCCTGGCGACCGGTTAGATTGGTTTAAAAGCGGCAGTTTTTTGTTAGGGATAATTGGGGTTGCCATCATTACACTTGGACGCGACCGCCTTCCATCGGGAGCAGAATTAGCTATGACAGGGGTGATTTTATTGCTGCTGAACAATGTGACATCGGGTATCACCAGTGTTGTAGTTGCCCGAAAGCAGCAAACCATTTCTCCGATGGTTTTAACTTCGGCTTCACTTTTTATCGGCGGGCTTTTTCTCTTTGGGGTGTCTATCCCGATAGAAGGGTTTCAGTACAGGGTTTTTCCCACTGAATATTTTGTGGCATTGGCGTGGCTCAGTTTTCTTTCAGCAGCTGCATTTACAATCTGGAACACCTTGTTGCGCAGGCCAATGGTGAAAGTATCAGAATTAAGTATCTGGAAATTTCTGATACCGTTAGCAGGCGCAATTCTCAGTTGGTTGCTGCTTCCCGATGAATCTCCTGATCTTGTATCTGTTTCAGGAATGATATTGATTGCTTCTGCATTGTTAATTCTGAATTTTCCGAATATCAGGAGAAAATTTACTTCCCGGAAAGCGGTTCTAAAGTGATTGAATGTTTTAAATTAATAGCTATATTAACAATTTGTTTACAAATTGTTACCTGAAGTGTAGTAAATGATTCAATTTGGTGGAAATTTATAATTTCGGCTTCAGCAAAATAATAGAGTATGCTGTCATATAACATTTAGGTCGATTGATCAATCAAGTCATTAATTGTTAATTTCGAGACTTTCAAAAAATACTGAATAAACACAATTATCTAACTGCAACTTTGTTGCATAAAAACCAAAAATTTATGAGTAATATTTTCTTTTTGATACCCTTTGCAGCCATCGTCGCTTTGGGTTTCGCGCTGTATTTCTTCAAGCAGATGATGCGTGAAAGCGAAGGCACCGACACGATGAAAAGAATCGCACAGTATGTGCGTGAGGGCGCGATGTCTTATCTGAAACAACAGTACAAGGTGGTTGCCATCGTTTTTATCGTATTGGCTTTGGTCTTTACGGTGATGGCTTATTACGAACTGCAAAATCCATGGGTTCCTTTTGCCTTCCTTACCGGTGGGTTCTTCTCGGGGCTGGCTGGATTCTTCGGGATGAAAACAGCTACCTATGCTTCGGCCCGTACCGCTCATGCGGCCTCTAAGTCACTGAACAGGGGATTGCAGGTTGCTTTCCGCTCAGGTGCCGTGATGGGATTGGTGGTTGTTGGATTGGCTTTGCTGGATATCTCAGTCTGGTATATGGTACTTGACTACTTTGTAGAGGATCCAGATCAGGGACACAAGATGATGATTGTTACTACCACCATGCTTACCTTCGGAATGGGTGCTTCAACGCAGGCATTGTTTGCAAGGGTTGGTGGAGGTATCTACACAAAGGCTGCCGATGTGGGCGCTGACTTAGTCGGTAAAGTGGAAGCAGGTATTCCTGAAGATGATCCGCGCAACCCTGCCACCATTGCCGATAACGTAGGTGATAACGTAGGTGACGTAGCGGGTATGGGCGCCGATTTATATGAATCGTATTGCGGTTCAATTTTAGCAACCGCTGCCTTGGGTGCATCGGCATTTATTCTCACTCCTGAAATGCAGACAAAAGCAATTTTTGCTCCAATGCTCATCGCTGCCGTTGGTATTTTTCTCTCTATTATCGGAATCTTTTTGGTAAAAACAGGTGAAAAAGCTGATATGAGACAATTGATGGCTGCCTTGAACCGTGGAGTAAACATCAGTTCACTGCTTACTGCAATCGCCACTTTTGGTATTCTTTATTACATTGGCCTCGAAAATTGGATGGGCATATCGTTCGCCGTAGTTTGCGGATTGGTTGCCGGTATTATCATTGGTCAGGGAACTGAATATTATACTTCACACTCTTTCCGTCCAACACAAAAAGTTGCCGAAAGCGCTGCAACAGGTCCTGCAACAGTTATTATTTCAGGATTAGGACTGGGAATGATCTCTACTGCCATCCCGGTGGTAACCATCGGATTTGCCATCATGCTCTCTTTCCTATGTGCGATCGAATTTGATGTTAAAAACATGCTTACAGCCGGAAACCTGAGCATGGGATTGTATGGTATCGGTATTGCCGCCGTGGGTATGCTTTCTACTTTGGGAATTACATTGGCTACTGATGCATATGGCCCGATTGCCGATAATGCTGGCGGAAACGCTGAAATGAGCGGACTGGGTGCCGAAGTGCGTAAACGTACCGATGCTTTGGATGCTCTGGGTAATACCACTGCTGCTACCGGTAAAGGTTTCGCGATTGGATCGGCTGCGCTAACCGCTTTGGCTCTTTTGGCTTCCTATATTGAAGAAATTAAAATGGGTCTTGTGCGATTAGGTCAAACTACCCTGACATTTGCAAATGGTGATATGATCGAAACCAGCAAAGCATCATTTGTCGATTTTATGAATTACTATCAGGTGACATTGATGAACCCAAAAGTACTTATTGGTATGTTTTTGGGATCAATGATGGCCTTTGTGTTCTGCGGTTTGACGATGAATGCCGTTGGCCGTGCTGCGCAACAAATGGTGGAGGAAGTTCGCCGCCAGTTCCGCGAAATCAAAGGTATCTTAGAAGGAACAGGAACACCTGATTACGCTCGTTGTGTAGAAATTTCAACCAAAGGCGCTCAAAAGGAAATGATGTTCCCTTCACTTTTAGCCATTATCGTTCCTGTTGTTACCGGAGTTATTTTTGGTGTTGCAGGTGTAATGGGTCTGCTCGTTGGAGGTTTGTCTGCTGGTTTTGTACTTGCTATTTTCATGGCCAATGCCGGTGGTGCATGGGACAATGCCAAAAAATACGTTGAAGAAG
>JAUYEQ010000405.1 GCA_030691295.1 Bacteroidota bacterium | reverse complement strand
TAAATATATGTAGTATAGACCATAAGAGCAATAAAGACAAATGACACGTATCTGAAAGTGATATAAATTACCCCTCTCGGATAATAATGTGCCAGAGTTTCCTGCATATAGGTTTGGCGTAGATTTCCAAGAATATACAAGTCGTTGATTAAAAATACCAGAATGGCAATTACGATGAGTGATAAATTGAAATAGCCCAGTTCCTTCAACTTCAGTTTTAAGATATTGGCGTATGAAAGAATGGCCAGAAACACAATGGTATAGATGGTCATCCAAAGTGATTTGAATGATAGCAACTCCACATTTTTGACTACAGGATCAATTCCGGTAGCCGAATTTTCATACAATTCTCCAAAAAAGGATGCAATTTCGAGCCTGAAAGCGAAATAGATTACCGAAAGTAATACAGCAGGCAAAAGAAAGTTAAGAAGTTGTCTGAATACAACTCTGCCGGTCAATACCGAAGCGTAGTTTTTATTGCTGTTCCGGATATTGATGAATCCAAACGAAGCGATAAACAACAATGAATTTAAAAAGTTGAGGTTGAAAATTGGGTTTATCTGAATTAGCTTTCCGTCTGCACCGAACTGATGGTAACCTGTCCCCCAATCATGCAAAAGACTAAATGTTGCAATCATCATTAGCGGATAGGATAACTTCTCGTAAACAAGTTCTGCTTTGGTTCTGCCAATCCAGAACAACAAAGCAGCTTCACCAACCCATAAAATGGTCACCCATTTTCCGTCAAACTGAACAGGTATCGCAATGGTAATGAATACGATGAACAATCCGGCAACGAAATAATGAGAATTCCAATGTTGATGATGGACACATAACTGAAAAGAATCGCAGCATTCCCGGAATCTTTGCTCAACAAAAACGGCACTGCATAAGCACCAACCAAGCCAATGTGCGCGATTACCTGTTTGTTGTATTTCAATGCGGCAGAAACAGTCGCCACCGTAAAAATCACCATCAGCAGAAACGATGGAACCTGTGGTATCAAATCGTAAAAACTGAAGGCGAAATAGGTAATAAAATACATGATCGACATCGCCCCGCTTACCAATACGGCACTGTAGTTTTCGTATTTATATTTCAGTCTTAATCCGGTTGCAAGAAGTCCAAAGCCCATCAAATAACCGAGCAGTATCCTTGTCAATGGGCTGATTAACTGATGATCGATCGAATATTTTGCACCAATGGCAACACCGATTACCGTAACCACAATTCCAATTTTATTGATCAGATTCTCTCCGATAAACTTCTCAAGATTCGATGCCTTTTTCTGTTGCTTTAATTTTGTTCTTGAATAAGCCGGGGAAGCTACAACATTGTCAGTATCTTGTACTGAAGTTATATTCCCATTATCCTCAACGTGAATAGGTTGCGGAGACCTTTGCTGCATTATTCTTGTAATTTCCTTTTCCTGGATCGGTGATGCTGTCGCTTTTGCATCTTCTGATTTAAGATTTAGAATTTTTTTTCGCAATTCAGCAATCTCTTCTGAAAATAATTCCTGACGTTGAAAAACAGAATCCAGTTGTTCGAGCAGCTGATTGATTTTGTCTTGATTTTCAGCCATATTATAGGTATTTTGAGGAAAAACTTAATTTAAAGTTTAAAGATGTTGATTTTTTATCTTGAAAGATAAAACAAACATGGTTTTATCTTGTCTGCATGAAACTGTTTTGATATTATTGAAGAACCAAATTATTTTAAGCGTAACATGAACACTAAATTATGAGATAAATTTATATTTTTGTTTCAAATTGTTATTTGTACAATTAAAGACCAAACCAAATACCATGAAAAAAATTATGTTTCTATCGGCCACAGTAATTTTTCTGGCAGCCTGCACGCAAAAAGTCTGGGAAAAAACTTCCGACGGAGTGCTCATTCATCCAAAATCGAAAATCGAAAACGGGGCACAAACCATCAGCCTTAAAGTAATTAACGACCAGATTATTCGGGTGGTGGCCTCTCCTACCGATTTGATTACAGAAACGAAAAGTCTTTGCGTGGTTGAAAATGCTGCTCAACCTGTGAGTTTCGAAGTCGTTGAACAAAACGACAGTGTAATTCTTTCAACTGCAAAATTAAAAGCCAAAGTGTCGATGGTTTCAGGAGAAGTAAAATTCTATGACGAAAATAACAAGTTGATTCTTCAGGAACGAAAAGTTGGAAAATCGTTTGCTCCAATAACTGTGGAAGGAACTACCGGATATTCTTTCACCCAGGTTTTTGAATCGCCCGACGATGAAGCATTTTACGGACTGGGGCAACACCAGTCGGATGAGTTCAATTACAAAGGGCTCAACGAAATTCTTTATCAGTATAATACCAAAGTGGCGGTTCCGTTCGTGGTGTCGAATAAAAATTACGGCATTTTATGGGACAATTATTCGGTCACCAAATTTGGCGATCCGCGCGAATATGCCGAAATGGATCAGTTTAAACTTTACAACGACAAAGGTGAAGAAGGCGGATTATCAGCTCTTTACTATACCAATTCGGATACAAACAATGTTTATGTGAGCCGCAACGAATCGGCAATCGACTACGAAAATCTGACGACTATCAAAAAATTTCCTGAAGGATTTCAGTTCAACAATTCGACCATCGTTTGGAAAGGGCAGATCGAACCCAAAGAATCGGGTGAATTTCATTTCAAATTGTATTACGCCGGATACACCAAAATTTACATCAACGATGAGTTGGTGGTTGCCGAGCGCTGGCGCACTGCCTGGAATCCAAATACCTACAAATTCAGCAAAGAACTTGAACAAGGGAAAAAGTATTCTATTCGTCTGGAATGGAAACCTGATGGCGGAACATCCTACATTGGACTGAAAGCCTTGAGTCCACGAAGCAAAGCTGATCAGAATGCCTTGTCGCTGACTTCAGAAATGGGCGATCAGATCGACTATTATTTTATCCGTGGAAACAATATTGATGAAGTAATCAGCGGTTACCGCACTGTGACTGGCAAAGCGCAGATCATGCCAAAATGGGCGATGGGTTACTGGCAGAGCCGCGAACGCTACAAATCGGCTGACGAACTGATCGATGTAGTGAAAGAGTACCGCAAGCGCCAGATT
>JAUYEQ010000304.1 GCA_030691295.1 Bacteroidota bacterium | reverse complement strand
CCGAGGTATTTATTAGATTAACAACTTCAAGTTTTCTTTCATCGTCCCATTCTTTAAAGTTTTCTTCGAGCAAATCGGTGAAACCAAGAACAGCGTTAAAAGGATTTTTTATATCGTGTGCAATAATTGAAAAGAATTTGTCTTTCGTAGCATTAAGGTCGTGTAATTCAATGTTCATTTTTTGCAACGAATCTTTTTGTGCCAATAATTCTTCACGTTGTTCTTCTATTTGTTCCTGTCTTTCCTCAAGCAACGAATTGGTTTGACTAAGTTCTTCTGCCTGATTTGTTAATGTCGTGTTCATCTTCTGCAAGTCGGAAGTTTTTTGGGCTACTAATTTTTCCAGCAGAATTTTCTGAGTTTTAAAATATCTGAGTCGCGAATAAAAAATGGAACCAAAGATTAAGATTACCATTAAAACTGCAATTATTCTGAACCACCATGTCTTCCACCAGGGAGGAAGAATTAAAATTTTTATTGAAGTTCCGTCTTCGTTCCAAACGCCATCGTTATTGGAGGCTTTCACCCGGAAGGTGTATTCACCTGGATCAAGGTTGGTATAATTGGCTTCACGTTTGGTACCGCACTGAACCCATTCATCGTCAAAACCTTCCATCATATAAGCATAGCTGTTCTTTTCAGGAGCAGTAAAATCGAGGGCTATAAATTCGAATGTAAAATAATTTTCTCTGTAAGTTAGCACCAATTCGCGGGTTTCACTTATATCATTAGTCAAAAGAACCCTGCCATTAAATTGTTCATTTATTTCAACCGGTTTGTTGAATATCTTCAATCCGGTAACTAAAACCGGAGGTTTGTTCTGGTTTTGATTATGTATTATTCGGTCGGGATAAAAAGAATTAAAACCTTCGGGCCCACCAAAAAACATTTCACCATCACTGGTTTTTATCGCCCAACTTTTTAAACTCGTGTTTTGCAAACCGTCTTTTTGATCAAAAACAACAACGTCTTTTGTTTCCGGATTAAACTTTACAAGGCCCTTGTCAGTTGCCAGCCATAAATAATTCAGGTCGTCAACCAGAATAGAAGTCACTGAATTGCCTGGAAATCCATCTTTTGTTGAATAATTCGTAAACTTTCCAGTTGTCATATCAAGTTTATCAATGCCCGAACCCAGCATCCCAAACCACAAATTTCCTTCATTGTCTTCTTTTACACAATAAACATCATTACTGCTGAGGCTATTCCTGTTTTTCTGGTGCACCAAGTTTCTGAATTTAATATCAGGTTGCGATTCAGAGAAATCGTAAGCTTTCAAGTCAACAATACTTACGCCCTGATTACCTGTAATATATAGGTTTTGTTTACTGTCTTCATATAGCTGCCTGATCGAATTGTTGCCTAAACTGGTTGAATCACCTTCCTTTAAGGGATAATGATAAAAACGTCCTGATTTTCGGTCAAACAACTCAAGGCCGCTGTTTAGCGTGCCAACCCACAGGTTATTTTTACTATCTTCAAAAACATACCAAACATTTCTGTCGGAGATTGCATAAGGATTGGCCGGATCAGGATAAAAAGCATCAAATTTGCCATTTTTCATTTTGGCCAATCCGCCATGATAGGTACCCATCCATAACACACCTTCCTGATCTTCGCAAATTGAGATTACAGCATTGCTGCTTAACGAATTGCGATCGGATGGATTGTCGCTGTAACGTATAAATTTGCCCGTTTTCCGATCAAGTCTATTTAAGCCACCACCATCTGTTCCTATCCAAATTTCACCGGTTTTACTTTCGGCGAAACTAAGGGTATTGTTAAAACTAAGTTTTCCGGGTGTGTTTGGGTCGCTGAAATACCGTTTGAATTTTAACTTGCCTGGACTGTATTTGTTAACTCCGATAATTCCTCCCACCCACATTGATCCGGTTTTATCCTGATAAATACAATTTATTTTATTCGTATTCAGCGAATATGGATCAAATTCATCTGATTGGCAGTAGCTGAATTTTCCAGTCTTTTTATCAAAGATGCTTATACCTTCTGATTTTCTGTCACCAATCCAGATTAATCCGTTCTTATCTTCAGCAAGAGCCGATAACACACTGCCTTTTGGACCAGAATTGGTTCCGCTTGGTTTGTACAATCTGAAATCATCCTTTTCTCTGTCCCATACCAACAACCCGTTATCTTCGATGCTTATATAAAAATCACCCGCACTATCCTTCAACAATCCTTTACGTTTATTGCTGAAATTCGTAACTTCTGGATGGTTGATTTGTTTTGAAAGAAATTTATTTTGCTGATTATCGAAGCAAAACAGATTGCTGCTGTGGCTTGCAACCCAAATCCTATTATTCTCATCCTCAACAAATGAAAACACATTGCTTTTTAATGCCTGATAGACATCATCCTCTTCCAGCAAATACAATTCCGCATCAATAATGGAATCTGAAACAAGTGGATTATTATAAATTTTGAACCGAAAAATCCCGTTGCTTGGAGAAGAAGCCCATAAAAACCCTTTGCTGTCGATAATGCAGGAATACAGGAAGGAATTATTTACAATTACTCCGTTTACCCGCATTGCTTTTCTTGAAAAGCGATCCTTCTTTCTATCATAAACACACAAGCCATTGCTCGTCATTACCCAGATATTGGCCAGCGAATCTTCAACCAAAGCAGTTGCCTCACTACCGGAAATGGAGGTAGCATCCTTAATGTCAGAATAATATGTTTTGAAAGCAATCCCGTCAAAACGGTTTAAGCCATTGGCAGTTCCAATCCAGATAAATCCTTTGCTATCATGTAAAAATGCATTGATATAACCATTCGACAATCCATCGTTGGTGGTATAGTGGTCGAATTCAATATTGCCGGACTGGCCGAATGAATTAGCGGAAATAAGAAATAAAAACAAAAAATAAAGTAACAGCAACCGATGCTTTCCCTGCCTCATGATATCCTTAATGTAATTCTGTTTACTCTGGTAAATAATTATTTCGAAAGTTATAAAAAATGATTGATATAATTAGAAAATTCCAATTTATGATTTTGCCTGTAATTCAATGTGTTAAAACAAACAGGACGAACCCATATTTTGGGCTCGTCCTGTTTACTTTTCTTAATCAACTTGATTTGCGTTTAGTGGTGTCCTTCAAATTTGAAGGATACCTTCAGTTTAGTGCGGTAGCTTTCAATCTTGCCATCTTTAATGGTCAGGTCGGTAGAAATAACTTCTGCAATCCGAAGTTCGCGCAAAGATTCGGATGCTTTTGTAATAGCATTTTCAGCGGCTTTTTCCCACGATTCGCTACTTGTTCCTACCAATTCGATAATTTTGTAAACACTGTTTGGCATAATGTGGTCTCCTTTCGTTTTTGGATTATACATTACTTACAGATTAAAGCACGAAATGGTTTCGCAAAAGAGTCAATTTTTCTACTTTTATCGCATCAAAAATTCACTCAAATACCCAATAATTTCATGGAACTTCAGGAACTAATCAAATCACAAAAGGAAAAATTACAGACTATCTTATCCAAAACAGAACTGTCGTTGGGCGAAATTATTTTCAACAATAACGATTGCCAGGTGCTGTCGCAATCAGCTGTCAGGTTTGAGTTGTTGGTTGATTCGCGGGAAACTAAGCTTCCAAAGGAATGTTCGCTTGACATCATTGAGGAGGATGTGATACCTTCCATCAATGGTGAGCGTTCTGGCTGGGATCGGGTTTCGTATGCATGTTTGCTTGAAGTTGAAAACGAATTGCGCTTACTTGACCCCAAAGAACCGGTTGAGCATAAAAAGTATTCCCGCGAAGGAATGATCAAACGGGTTTTGCAGGAACGCAGCCAAAAAGCTGATAAAGCAAAATACCGGATCAAATGGGCACCAAATATTTATGGCGACCATGTTCTGACCAACGAAAACGGCGTAAAGTATAAAATCTTTTTGCGCGACTTCGAAAACGAAACCGGGTACAGCGACAGCATGGATTCGCGACTCAACAAACTGGGAACCACCAAACACATCATGTTTGCATTTCATCAATTAAAGGGAAATAAAACATTTTTTGAGCAATTGGATAAAACCTGCCCGTTTATCGAAATCTTTTGTGACCCGCTGAACGACTATAAAATATCATGGTTCTACCCTCACCCAATGCCTCTCGAAGAACAATTATTGATTTCCAGATATTTCAAAAAAGCAACATTTATTGAGGAGTTTGATGTGAAAAGCTTTCTGGGCTTTCTTGAAGAATCGTCTGAATTTCAGAAGATTCAGATCCGGCCAGAGGTTCGTGAGAAAGTTGAATCGGCTTTTGAAAGTGACATGCTCTATGAATTACGAAAAAACTGGAACCCTGATTTTTCTGGCATCAATGCTGATTTATACAATTATCAAAAGGAAGGGATCGAGTTTTCATTGTTCCGAAAAGCGTCTATCATTGCCGATGAAATGGGCTTGGGAAAAACCATTCAGGCTATTGGAACGGCCGTGCTCAAAAAGCAGATTTTTGGGTTCAAAAAGGTATTGGTAGTTTGCCCGGCTTCGCTCAAAGGCCAGTGGAAAAAGGAAATTGAGAAATTTTGCGGCGAAAAAGCCATGATAGTTCAGGGATTTCCGGATGAGAGGGCAAAACAGTACAACGATACTGAACATCTGTTTTTCATTGTCAATTACGAAACCATCCTGCGCGACCAAATGGCCATCAACAAAGCAGGAATCGACTTTTTGATTCTGGATGAGGCGCAACGGGCCAAAAACTACGAAACAAAAACAGCTTCGTCGATAAAACGACTTGAATTTAAACATGTTCTGGTGATAACAGGTACGCCGATAGAAAACCGGCTGATCGATATTTTTTCGATTGTCAGCATTGTCGATCCTTATTTTTTCGGCCCGCTCTGGGAATTTTCGTACCAACATTGCCTGTTCGATCCCGAACGCCGCGACAAAATAAACGGCTATTACAACCTTCAAAAGCTCAACCAAAAC
>JAUYEQ010000398.1 GCA_030691295.1 Bacteroidota bacterium | reverse complement strand
CAATGCCCCGAAAAAAATATGTGTGGCACACTGACGAAATTTTTAAAAATCAAAAATCAGATTGTCAGTTTGTTATGGATGGATAGCTGCAATGTGGGTTAAATCAAATCGGATAAATCACTTTTTTGAATATATTTGTTTCATGGATCGATCTGAAATACTTAAAAGAATAAGAATTGGCATATACAAACACGACCCAAAAGCCGAAATATATCTTTATGGGTCGAGGGCTCGTGGTGACAACCGAAAAGATTCGGATTGGGATATTCTTGTAATTTCACCAAATGAAAAGATTACATTTGATTACGAGTCTGATTTGAGAGATCCAATTTTGGATATAGAACTTGATTCCGGAGAGATTATCTCCTTATTGGTTTATTCGAAAAAGGATTGGATTGGGAAACAATCTGTTTCACCACTTTTTCTGAATGTCTCAAAAGAAGGAATAAGAATATAAGAGTGAAAGAGCAAAATATCAAATATCGGATTCAACGAGCAAAAGAAACCTATCAGGATGCAATCTTTTTGTTCGAAAAAGGAAGCTTTAATTAATTGATCATTCAACGATTTCATCCACCGGGAAACTATTCCTTTTAAAATCTTCCCCTAAATTAAGTGCGATCGAAATGATATTGCTTGCTCCGGCCAAATGGTAGCGTGCTGATCCGTAGTTGATGTGAAAGCGTGAAATGCGGAACCCGAATCCCCACGAGAATCCAACAGTTGACATTTTTTCGTCGAGCCGCAACTCCTGCCTGATTTGATAATTGTATCCGGCACGAAGGGTGAAATTAGGAGATGGAAGCAGTTCGACGCCCAAAACCAGGTGGCGCATAAATTTTTTTGTGAATTTGTCTTCCACATAAACAACAGAAGTGCCTGTTTTGTCTTCTTCAGGTTTGGCCAGATCCCATTTCTGAAGGTGTTGCAGGGTGGCCGCAAACCGGATGGGAGCGTGTTGCAGTTTTTGCGAAATTCCAAACTGAAGGTCAAAAGGTATCGTTTCCCTTTCTGCGCCATCGTAATAAGTTGTAATTTGAGAACCTACGTTTCGAGCAACCAGCGAAGTAACCGTAAGCTTGTTTTTGCTGAAAAGGCTAATTCCCAGATCTGCTGCCAGTCCAATGGATTGATAGTTTTCGAACGATGAAAGTATTGGTTTCAGGTTAATACCGTAGGCAATCCTTTTGTATTGGTTCGACCAGATCAGGTTCAGGGCATATTCGGCAGCATTAAAAGTTGCCCCGGTTTTTTCTCCGTTCGGCAGCGCTTCTATAAATTGTCCGTAGTTGATGTAATGCATCCCCACGGCGAAGTTTCCGGGTAGGGGAGTGCCGAATGAATAAGCAGCATATCCGTAATTGATGCCCGCAAAATAATCTACATAATTAAAAGCCAGCATGTTCTGCATGTCGGGCCTGAGTAATGATGGATTATTGTACGAAATATTCAGGTCAGTCGAGTCGTTTAGGGCAATCTGATTTCCGCCCAATGCCGCCATTCTTGCTGAATTGGTCAGGTTTAGAAACTGGTAGGTATATTCCCCTCCGATCTGGCTATAAGCTTTTGGAATTAGAGATATGATAAGAACAATCAGGAAGAAAAGTTTGCGCATAATTCTATAGGATTCGGGTATTTTACCGAACGTTAAAAACAGTTATTTATTATCAATCCAATGAATGTATTATTGCCGGATTTATTTCCATTGGTCTTCCAGTTTTTCCAGATTTGGAATATCATTAAAATGAAGTTTTCTCAGGATAGTTCCATTTTTCAGGACAAGTAACCCGGGATTCGACCGTATAATGGTTTTTAACGTGATTTCATCGGTATTGAAAAAGTCAAATTGTGCATCGGTTTCGTTTTTAAATGATTCAAAACTATCTGGTGCAGAGGCTGTCAGTCCAATAAAGTTGTATCCTTTGCTTTTGGCTTCGGCTGCCAGCAGGGCAATTTTTCCCATGCCTTCACGGTTGCTTTTTTCCAGGTTCGAGGCAATTACAATGAAAGTATAGTTTTCATCGTAAAGGAAAAAGTCTTTGATATCTTCCCCTTCAGAGGTTTCAATCCTGAAATCGTGGATAGGAGGGACGTATCCTTTCTGAATCAAAATAGGATCTTCCATTTTCACAAAACTCCAGTTGAGCGTATCCTGCCAGGGATAGTTGGCTTCGGTAAATTTCTTTTCTTCGCCTGTTTTTGTGTTTTTATAGATGAAATTATTTTCATAAACATCTTTCAGAGCTCCTTCCGGAGTTTTCATGGCTTCAGGAATATTAACTCCCACTTTGTATGGGCTGAAATCAATAATTGGCAGATGTTTGTATGAATAATTTACGAGGTAGAAATAAACAACCATGGTCATTGCTGTGAGTGCTATTGAAAGAACCGGCCCGTTTTTACTTTTGAAATTTTTACGCTGAAAAAAAACAAAAATTGCCAGCAACAGCAACACGACGTTCTTGTAGAAAGTTTGCCAGTTGGTAATAATCAGCGCATCTCCAAAGCATCCGCAATCGGTTACCGGATTGGTCAGTGCCAATACCAGGGTTAATCCGGTGAAAAACACCATAAACGCCAGCATCAACCAGCTGGTGAAACGGATGAAAAAATTAAATAGAAAAGCAACTCCCAGAAAAAATTCTGCTGCGGCAAGGACAACGCCCAGCGCAAATGCCAGGTCGGTGAGCCACGGCATCTGAAATGCATTGAAATAATCGGTGAATTTATAGGCTGATCCCCAGGGATCTATGCCTTTTACAAATCCTGAAAAGATAAAAGTTAATCCGAGCAGTACGCGTGCAATGTGCTTAAACATGGGCGAAAATTTAAAATTCTATCTTAATTAACGCAAAAACGGCATAATTGATCATGTCGAGGTAATTTGCTTCTATTCCTTCTGAAATAATTGTTTGCCCCAGGTTGTCTTCAATTTGTTTGGTCCGCTTCAGTTTCATCAGTATTAAGTCTGTATAGGAGCTCATCCGCATGTTTCGCCATGCCTCGTCGTAATCGTGGTTTTTGGCCAGCATCAGTTCTTTGGCCTGATTGAAATGGCTGATGTAAAGCGACAGCGTTTCATCTTCAGTCAAATCATCGGTTTCAGATGTCCCCTTTTCAAGCTGAATGATGGCCATGATGCAATAGTTCACAATGCCGATGTATTCAGACCGGACACCTTCATCAATTTTGCTTGTTCCTTTTTGTTCAATACTTCTGATTCTCTGAGCTTTGATATAGATTTGGTCGGTCATTGAACTTGGACGTAGTATGCGCCATGAAATGCCGTAATCTTTCATTTTCTTGGTGAAAATATCCTGGCAAATTGTTATCACATGGTCGTATTGCTGGCTTGTTTTATCCATAATTATCGTAATTTTTCGAGGCATAAAAGTATTAAATTAATGTGTATTTTGAGTGTATTTTATTTTACTTTTGTGTATCATTTTTGTTTAGAGTCCAAATTTACACCCTATGTTAATCACATCAACTGCCAATAAATTTCTGAAACGTAAAAATACCATTAACCTGAACGGACGTTTAATTGACCTTTCGAAACCTGTTGTAATGGGCATTTTGAATGTAACTCCTGATTCGTTTTTTGACGGGGGAAAATACAAAACCGTAAAGAAAGTAGTTCGGCGGGCCGAAGAAATTTTGGAGCAGGGTGGAACGATTATAGATATTGGGGCAATTTCGACAAAACCCGGATCGGAAGGAATTTCGACCAAAGATGAAATTGAACGTCTTTTACCAGCGGTTACAGCAGTAAGAAAGGAATTTCCGCAGGCATTTATTTCCATCGATACCTATCGTTCGTGGGTTGCACTGAAAGTAATTGAAGACTGTGGCCCCTGCATCGTAAACGACGTTTCGGGCGGAAATTTTGATCCCCATATGTTTGATACCATCGGGAAACTTGGTGTTCCGTACATATTGATGCACATGTTGGGTACACCGCTCAAAATGCAGGATAATCCGGTTTACGAAGATATTATCCGCGATATTTCCCTGTTTTTTACCGATCGGGTCAAGCAGCTTAACAAGGCAGGCGTGAAAGATGTGATCATCGATCCGGGCTTTGGGTTTGGAAAAACACTTCAACAAAATTATGAATTGCTGAACAGGCTCGATTCATTTAAAGTTTTTCAGTTGCCGGTAATGGTTGGTGTTTCGCGTAAATCAATGATTAATAAATTACTCGGGACAAAACCTGAAGAAGCGCTCAATGGAA
Source organism: Bacteroidota bacterium (assembly GCA_030691295.1). Taxonomy (GTDB): domain Bacteria; phylum Bacteroidota; class Bacteroidia; order Bacteroidales; family Prolixibacteraceae; genus Aquipluma. The sequence goes on along the minus strand of JAUYEQ010000398.1, from coordinate 1,383 downwards.
CTTCTGTGATAAATACACTGGCTTTGATGGGTGGAGCCGATCTGTTGCGGGTTCACGATGTCCGCGAAGCTGCTGAGGCTGTTCGTATCATGAACATGGTTCGTTCAACCTCTGAATAAAATCACCTGTAATACTGATTCTTTTCAGTTCCTTTTGGGCTGAAAATTTATTCGCTGATTATGACATTGTTTATAACTATACGTATTTTGGATGTGGTTGACATTCTGCTGGTCGCCATGCTTTTATATCAAATATACAGACTTATCAAGGGAACGGTTGCTTTTAATATTTTCATCGGCTTATTCCTTGTTTATGTATTCTGGTTGCTTGTAAAAGCCATGAACATGGAATTGCTTGGAACCTTAATGGGGCAGTTTATCGGTGTTGGGGTTTTGGCGCTGGTAGTGGTTTTTCAACAGGAAATAAGGCACTTCTTACTGCTAATCGGCACAAACTACCAGCTTAGCCGTACTTTTGGGCTCGAAAAACTTTTCAACATCGAAAAGACAAAAATGGCTACCAATCAGCAAATCAAGGAAATCGTAAGAGCTTGCGATAATATGGCACGTTCGAAAACAGGTGCGCTGATTGTTATTCCGAATAAATTTGAGCTGAAAGAAATCATCCGTTCAGGTGAAAAAATTAATGCACGCATTTCGTCAGCCTTGCTCGAAACCATTTTTTTTAAAAATACCCCTTTACACGATGGCGCTGTGGTTCTGATTGGCAACCGGATAGCTGCTGCCCGTTGTATCCTTCCAATAACCGAAAAGACTGATGTTGATCCTAATCTGGGACTCAGACACCGTGCTGCACTTGGGATTTCTGAATCAACAGATGCGGTGGCAATTGTTGTTTCAGAAGAAAAGGGAACGATTTCACTTGCTTTTAAAGGTGAACTGATGCACAAGATTTCACTCATACAACTCTCTGCAGAACTCGAAAAAGTGATTGGCGAAGAGACCCTTTCGTGAAAAGTGGTCAGTCGCAGTTGCCAGTCGCAGTAGTTCATATATCGACAGGCATCAGATGAGATGCAACGCGACTTATTTCCTTTTCCTTAATACGGTTGATAGATCACTTTGTGAACCTCATTTTTGTCGTTGCATTTTGTCTGAACCATGTAAATTCCAGACCGGATATTCAACCTTCCAAGATCAATAACGCTGTTTCCAACTATCGCAGATTGAAAAATCATTGAACCCGAAAGTGAATAAATTTTAACCTGAACTCCTGAATTTTCATTCTCAACTTTCAGGTATAACAAACCTTTTGTTGGGTTTGGATAAACTGAAACTGAATTTCCGGATACCGGCAAATCATCTGTGGAATCAATAATTCCGGGAACATCGGCAAACGGAGTGCCGTGTATGATGGAAGAAA
>JAUYEQ010000302.1 GCA_030691295.1 Bacteroidota bacterium | reverse complement strand
GCGAACGAACAGAACGTATATTTTTTAGATATTATTTTTTATTTTACGAAGGATAGCTAACGCTTTTTGCTGATAGAATCCCTGGGTATTGGCTATTTTCTTAAATTGTTTGATTGCTTTTTTGTTTTCATTGGTCTGGAGATAGCACAATCCGATGTACCAGTCTGCCTGCTCAACGAAAAGGTTGTCTTTATCGGTAACAACTGCTTCGTATTCCTTGATTGCATTCTGGTATTTTCCTAATTCCTGAAGGGAGACACCGGAATAAAAATGGCCAACCGTATTGCCTTGGTCTCTCGAAATTACCTCCTGCAATAAATTTAGCGCCGATTCATAGTCCTTACTTTCAAACTTTTGCAGTGCAAGGGTCAGCGTTTGGTCAGCAATTGTATTTGATGACCGTGATATGCCGGTAGTTTCATATTTTGCATAGTACTTCTGATAAATATCCCCTTCGTTTGAATGGCGGGAAAGCAAGGTCGTTAATCCCATCATCAGGATCAGTGAAGCTGCCACTATTGATATTGCAAGCTTTCCTGGCCTGATTTTTAAAGTAATCGACCTTTCAGAGAGTTTTTCTTTTATATTTTCATCCGATATGTTCCTGAGGTTGTTTCTCAGTTGCATGATGTCATTTTCCCTCAGCGCGTTGTCAATGTTTTTTATCAGCTCAATTTCGTCGTAAAGCACTTCGTTTTCGGCTAATTCGGCTTCAAATGCTGCCATTTCCGACTCCGATAGTTCATTGTACAGGTAGCCTTCAATTTCTTCAATTCTGGCCGATGGCTGTATTTCAGATTTCTGTATTTCCTGAAGGGAAGCTCTGAGATCTATAATGTCGTTTTCTGCGCAGGCAAAGTCAATATCTTTAAATAATTGAACGTCAATTGCCAGGCTGGTGTTAAATTCAAGTTCTTCTTCGAAACCGGCTCTTTGTTCCTTGTCCATCTGATTGTAAACATAGGTGTCTATTTCTTCCAGTGAGCGGGAATGTTCCGGCATACCGGCGGCAATTTGTTTCAGGTTTGCCCTAAGATCCAGCAGGTCGTTTTCCTCAAT
>JAUYEQ010000394.1 GCA_030691295.1 Bacteroidota bacterium | reverse complement strand
TATCTGGTAGAAAATCTGACCAAAATGGGTGCTGAAGTTTTGCTGGAAGTAGCCGACAACGATCAGCAAAAGCAGATTGACCAGGCACAGAAAATGATCAATAATGGTGCAAAAGTACTGATTGTGATTCCGATTGACCAGGACGAAGCCGCCAAAATTGTGGAACTGGCGCATGAAAAAGAGGTGAAAGTGATTGCATACGATCGGTTGATCAATGGCTGCCCACTCGACTATTACGTTTCAACCAATAGTGTAGTTACCGGAGAAATTCAGGCAAAATACCTGCTCTCACTTCAGCCCAAAGGAAATTATGCATTGATTGGCGGTTCAAGTATCGACAACAACTCCCTACGACTTTTCCTTGGCCAGATGAATGTTCTTCAGCCACTTATGGAAACTGGCGATGTAAAACTTGTTTACAGCGAATTTGGCGAAGAATGGACAAAAGAAGACGGATACCGCCAGGCAAAAATTATCATGGAAAAATATTCGGAAGGACTGACCGGAATCATCTGCGGGAATGATAATCAGGCATTGGGAGCCATGATGGCACTGAAAGAGTCTGGACTGGAAGGAAAAATACTGCTTGCCAGTCAGGATGCTGAATTAGAAAATATCAGGGCTATTAAAAACGGATTGCAGACCTGCACAGTTTTAAAACCACTGAAAGAAACTGCCCTGGCAACAGCAGAGCTTGCAATAAATTTGGCAAATGGTAAAACTGTCAAAAATCAGTTTACCACCGAAAGCAATGGCAAAGTGTTGGTAAAGTCGATCCTGATTAATGCAAGCATCGTGAACAAAGACAACATCGAAACAAGTGTAATAGCTTCGGGATTTCATAGCGCTGCTGAAATAAACCAGTAAAACAACTTTTTGTAAGCTTTCCTTTCATATCAAATTCCCTAAACGGATTTGCGACAAATCAATATATTTGGCGCCTGTAAATACTCAAATAAAAATGATCAGAAAAACCGGACTTCTCGTTGGCCTTGTCCTGATTACCTTTTCGGCATTGTTTGCCAAAGAGGGAATGTGGATACCTACTTTGCTCGATAAATACAACATTGCGGAAATGCAGCAAATGGGTTTCAAGCTCACTGCGGAAGACATTTACAGTGTCAAAAAGGAAAGTATGAAAGATGCAGTGGTGCTATTTGGGACAGGTTGTACCGGCAACCTGATTTCAAACGACGGATTGCTGATTACCAACCACCATTGCGGTTTCGATGCCATACAGAAACACAGTTCGCTCGAAAACGATTATCTGACGGACGGATTCTGGGCTAAAAACCGTCAGGAAGAACTGCCGAATTCCGGCTTGAGTGTCCGCTTTCTCGATCGTATGGAAGATGTTTCTCAGTCTGTTCTTGCCGGAACTGAAGGTAAACCAGAAGATTCTCTTTCCGTGATCATTGCCCGGAACGCGAAAATAATAACTGATGAAGCAGCCCAAAAAGGCAAATTTGAGGCGACAGTGAAGCCGCTTTTCTACGGAAATCAATACTTTCTATACGTTTATCAGGTTTTCGAGGATGTAAGGTTGGTAGGTGCTCCACCTACTTCGATCGGTAAATTTGGAGGCGATACCGATAACTGGATGTGGCCGCGCCATACCGGCGACTTTTCAATGTTCCGGGTCTATGCCGGAAAAGACAATCTGCCAGCCAAATATTCAGTTGACAATGTTCCTTTCAAGCCAAAAAAATTCTTCAAAATATCTCTCAAAGGAGTTCAACCCGAAGATTTCACCCTCGTCTTTGGATTTCCGGGAACTACCCAGCAATTTTTACCTTCACAGGCCATCCGTCAAATTATGGAACAGGGCGATCCGGATAAAATAAAGATACGTGGCATCAAACTTAGCTTGCTTGCTGCCGATATGGAAAGAGATGCAAAAATCCGTATTCAGTATGCTTCAAAATATCAGACAACAAGCAATGCGTGGAAAAAATGGCAGGGTGAAGTTAAAGGCTTGAAACGATTGAATGCTGTTGCCGTTAAACAAGCCGAAGAAATTGAATTTAAGAATTGGGTAGATGCCAATCCTGAACGGAAAAACCTATATAGAGAAGTACTTCCAACATTTGAGAAACTTTACAGCCAACTCGGACCTTTCACCAAAGCCAATGATTATCATACTGAAATTGTTGGCAGAGGCACGGATATTTTCAGCATTATCTCTTTTTTCGAGGCGATCGAAGCCCGCTGGTCAGGCATTTCATCCGAATATCAGGAATTAATTCAGGAGGCTGTGAAACAAAAAATTGAAGAACATTTTAAGGATTACAACCGCGAAACCGATGAGAAAATATTTGACGAATTGCTTCGCTTGTATGTCAACGATATCGCGCCACAATATTTACCCGAAGATTTTAGAACTCTTATGGGCAAAACAACTTCGAAAGAATTGATAGATAAAGTTTACAGGAAATCAGTCTTTTCAGATTATTCAAAGCTGACGGCCTCCACATCCAACCTTTCAGGAAAGAAACTAAAAAAGCTCAGCAACGATCCGGCTTTTAAAATATTCAGGAGCCTGAAAAAACACTTTGAGATGAATGTTGAACCGTATTTCAACACGATTCAGAAACAGATTGACGGGAACATGAAAACTTATGTGGCCGGCATTTTGGAAATGAGCGAAGGGAAACCACTTTGGGCCGATGCCAACAAAACGCTACGTGTTGCCTATGGAAAAGTGGAAGGCTACGAACCGATGGACGGCGTGATTTACGACTATTTCACCACGCTCGAAGGAATTATGCAAAAAGACAATCCTGAAATATACGATTACAATGTTCCGCAAACACTGCGAGACTTGCACGGGAAAAAAGATTACGGGAGATATGGAAAAGACGGAACGATGAATGTATGTTTCGCTGCTTCAAACCATACCACCGGCGGTAACTCCGGAAGTCCGGTAATCAATGCCGAAGGAAAACTGATTGGCCTCAATTTCGACCGTTGCTGGGAGGGAACCATGAGCGACCTGATGTTCGACCCGGAGCGGTGCCGCAACATTGCACTCGACATCCGTTATGCGCTTTTCATCACCGACAAACTGGCTGGAGCCGGATATTTAATTGATGAGATGGAAATAGAATAAGAGCCTCCCCCAACCCCTCAGAAGGAGGGGAGAAAAAATTGCCCTAATAAAATTTGTTCAGCCAATAATTATTTCCCCATCCGAACAAAAAACTTAAAAGCGATTCTTTAGAAGCTACTATCCGTTCATATTGCTTTTTAAAGCCCTCCCTTTTGGGGAGGGTTTGGGTGGGGCTTATCAATCGCACAGCACACAACTGTCTTTTCTCGGATTGATCATCAAAACCGGCAAATTGCCCGCTTTTAAGATTAATTTTTTCTCAGGAAGCCCGATCAGCAAATCAATCAGTGAAATGGAGCTGCTCCCTGAAAATATCATTACATCGCCTTTCCACTCATTGGCAATACCAAGCGTTTCGTTGCATATTCCCCAACTCGATGACTTTCCCGCAGTTTCATGATGACGGACATTCAGGCTCGATAGAAATTTTTTAAAAAATTCAAGGTTTCTCATTAATCTGGCAGCATCTTCTTTATTCGTCTCCCGCGCATAGATCAATTGAACCTGCGAGCGGTTGAACCTGCCAAAATACGATGCCCAAAGCGAAGTTTCTTTTGAAGCCTTGCGGTAATCGACCGGAACAAGCACATTTTTGTAACTTAAGAATTCAGGAGAATCACCGTTAACAAAAAGAAATGCGATACTGCTCTGCTGGAAAGCTTTTAATGCCCAGTTAATGTCGGTCTGATGCAGCACTACCAAAACCGCACTGTAATCGTCCACCAGTTTCTCCATGTTGTTGTACAACGATTTCTGAAGGAGTAACCATGAAATCTGCATGTTGGGAAGATTTGATTTCAGGGTTTGTACCGTTAGCATTATTTTCTCCTGAAGCTGAATTTTCTGAACCTGATTTTGCCAGAGAACTGTCAGGCAAAGTTCCTTTCTCAGAATGCCGGCCATGCGTGCCGCGTGCACAATGACTTCTTTCATTCGCTCTGAAAAATCACAAATTGCAATTATTTTTTGTTCCTGATTGTTCGGCATCAGACTGAAATAAAAAATTAAGTCCTTAAAAATAAATTCGCTTGGATTCCAAAATAAAGCAAAATATGTTTGCTGATTGCCAAAGTTATCAAATTTTCCGCGCCATACCCCAGTTATCTCGAGCTTTCCAGCAAAGAAGGAACATTATACTTTCAACAGTTTTTAAGGGTTGCCAAAAAGGATTCGACAAACAAAATGCTTTTTGAAACATTGACGACCTGCTCCCTTCCCTCTCGGGGAAGGGTTGGGGATGGGGCTCCAATTGATTTTTTGCGATTGAGAAGCATGCCGGAATGCAGTAAAAAATCAGTTCCTCTTCAAATTGCTTTTAGTAATTTAGCCAGCGAATTAAAATCCTGACAATGATTACAAAAGAATTGATTGCCCCCCGAAGTATTGTTGTAATTGGCGCTTCGAACAACACGTCGAAACCCGGTGGAAAACTCCTTAAAAACCTGATCGACAACAACTTTAAAGGCGATCTTTGGGTGGTCAATCCAAATGAATCAGAAGTTCAGGGAATTCGTTCTTTTTCAAGTCCTGAAGATTTGCCACAGGTTGATTTGGCGGTTTTGGCTATTCCGGCAGCAGCTTGTGTTAAAGCGGTTGAAGTTCTGGCAACACAAAAAGGAGCAAAAGGATTTATCATCATTTCGGCAGGATTTAGTGAGGAAAGCGAAGAGGGCCGGATACTTGAACAGCAGATTGTAAAAATAATCGAGGAAAATAACGGAAGCCTGATAGGACCGAATTGTATTGGCATCATCACTTATGCCCACACCAGTGTTTTTACCACTCCCATTCCAAAGCTAGTGCAAATGAGTTGCGACCTGATTTCGAGTTCCGGAGCAACTGCTGTTTTTATCATGGAATCGGGAATTCCTAAAGGACTTCATTTTGCAAGTGTATTCTCTGTGGGAAATTCTGCGCAAAACGGCGTTGAAGAAATCCTGGAGTTTATGGACGATGTTTTTAATCATGAAACCAGCACCAGGGTAAAACTGCTGTACATCGAAAGCATAAAGAATCCCGATAAATTATTGAAACATGCTTCATCACTCATCCGCAAAGGTTGTAAAATAGCGGCGATAAAAGCCGGAAGCAGTCAGTCAGGAAGCCGGGCGGCCGCGTCGCATACCGGCGCCATGGCAAATTCGGATCTGGCAGTTGAGGCGCTTTTCCGCAAAGCCGGGATTGTGCGTTGTTATGGCCGCGAAGAACTGACTACAGTGGCCAATGTTTTTCATTGCAAACCAATGAAGGGCAAACGGCTGGCCATCATTACCCACGCGGGTGGCCCGGCTGTTATGCTAACCGATTCGCTCGAAAGCGGCGGACTGCACATTCCACAAATCAAAGATTCGGAAGCCCGGCAAAAGCTAAAAAGCAGACTTTTTCCGGGATCATCGGTCGAGAACCCCATTGACTTCCTCGCAACCGGAAATGCGGAACAGCTTGCTTCAATTATCGATGCCTGCGAAAATGAATTTGATGAAATTGACGGGATGGCTGTAATTTTTGGCAGCCCGGGATTAACACCTGTTCACGATGTTTATCAGGTTCTGAACGATAAAATGCAAACCTGCAAAAAACCAATTTTCCCCATTCTGCCGTCCATTATCAATGTAAAAGACGATGTGGCCTATTTCATCGCACAGGGAAACGTATATTTTCCTGATGAAGTTTTGTTGGGTAAAGCCTTGGCTTCCATTTTAAAAACGGCTCGTCCGCACGAAGAAAAGATCTTCCTCGATAAAATTGATATTCCTGAAATTCGTCGCATCATCGAACACGCTGAAGATGGATTTCAATCCCCGGAAACCATTCACAAACTATTTGCCGCTGCAGGAATTCCAATGGTCAGGGAAATTACCGTGACAACCGAAGATGCAGCACTCGAAACTGCCCGTCAGCTTGGGTTCCCATTGGTTATGAAAGTGGTGGGGCCTGTACACAAAACCGATGTTGACGGAGTGGTGTTGAATGTTAAAGACATCGAAACAGTTCAGCGCGAATTTCAGCGGTTGATAAAAATAAAACATACCACTGCAGTGCTGATGGCAGAAATGGCTTCAGGAATTGAATTGTTTCTGGGCGCCAAATACGAAGACAAGTTCGGCCATATTATTTTGTGTGGCATAGGTGGAATTTTTGTGGAAGTCTTCAAAGATGTGACCTCGGGCCTGGCGCCGCTTACCATGTGCGAAGCTGCTTCTATGATAAAAAGTCTCCGTTCATATCAGATTATCAAAGGCTACCGTGGAAAGAATGGTGTGAACGAACGCAAGTTTGCCGAAATAATGGTGCGCCTGTCAACGCTTTTGCGTTTTGCCGTCGAAATCAAGGAAATGGATATCAATCCGCTGATGGGTGATGGCGAAAAACTAATGGCAGTGGATGTTCGGATACGGATCGAGAAATAACGTAAAAATTATTAAATCTCAGATCAACGAAAGAAAGTTGGAGAATTCTTTTTTGTCAAGAAATTTTGTGACTGCAATGTTATGGAATGAAGAGTTTCTTTTATTTCTGTTTTTCTTAACAATCAACAACATTTCACAAACTATTGAATTTGTATTTTGAAATTCAGCAGAAATATTTTTCTCCTGATAAAATGGATTAACTCGTCTGCAAACGCTCAAGGTTGCAACACTCTTGTTTATTTGTTCGTTTAATTCGTTAGTTTTTTTTGGGGATGTTTTGCTATTTGCATGTATAATAGCTCCAATTCTTCTTTTACTCCTTTATTTACTCCCTCATTTTTCATTGCATGGGTAATATCTGGAAAGGTCAACCGGAGGATATTGTCTTTGATACTGCCATGGAGAGAATTGAGTTTTGAGTATGCTGTTTGTCTAAAAAGTTTGTCTAAAGTTTATCTAATTCATTTCATTTTCAGCTGAATTAGATAAACTCAATATCCAAAGAGGGTTTCTTGTAGTACCTTTATTTTCAATCGTTCGGTCTCGTTTATGCAGGGCATACATCAAATTTCTGACCTTATTTTTCTTTTGCCCTTCATCTAAAACATCCGGAAGTATGTCTAAAAGAAGGTTGTCAATCTCTTCTTTGGTGGCCTTGCCATATTTGCGAAGGAAATCGAGTACCATTTTTTTATAGTGTTCATCTTTAAAGCCTCTGTTTTTGATGTATTTTGCTTTTTGATTGGTGGCTTCAGCAATTTGGGCAGAAATATAATAATTTGGCTTCCTGATATAGGAAACCGCGACCTGTGAACCGGAAACTTCAGCCTGTGTAGGATTAGATGATGATCGCATACCGTGTGGGAGGGGTTTGCGCGGCTATTGCACATAGCGTGATTCTATGACAGTCCAGCCGTTTTTCGGGATTCAAGCTGGGGGATTCCCTGTTATAGAATAGCGCGATATGTATCAATAGATTAGTGATTTAATTTTTGGCGTATGTTTTTGTTTGTGGGCTGGGGCAACTCTTTGGTTTTGCTTTTACAATTATAATTGAACCTTCAAAAGCAACAAACAATGTGTTGCCAGTGGGTTTGGTACAAAAACCATGACGAAAATTAAACCGAAGGGGCGGCGAGTGAAGGATTTAGTTCAGGATAATTCTCTGATATTCAAATCAATATTCCTCATCGTCTATTAGATTTTTTGAAAATGCTTCCATAAGTTTCAATTTGAGCGGTTCGCTATAATCTTCTTCATAAAGAATAGAAGTGATTACTTCGTGGAGCAATTCTTTTTCGATATTTCCGGCAGCAACATGATAACTGATGGATTCCATTTTAAACATGAAATCTTTTACTACACCCATAAAACCGTTTTTAAACAGGAACATGCCACAAATCGTGATTGCAATTCTTTTATTTCCATCCTGAAAACCGTGACTTTTATTGGCTACCCAAAAAAGGTGTGTCAATTTATCTTCAAATTCAGGATAATACATGTCGTTTTGGATTTGTTCCAGAGCGCAATCCAATGAATTTAGATTGATTATTCCATCCGCACCGCCGCCGCTTACCTCAATTGTTTTTTGATGAATGGCAATGACTTCATTGATATCCTTGAAATAAATACAATCCATTATTCGCTTTCTTTTAGACGTTTCATCACTTCGGCAACATCATCAAGTTGTTTTTCAAAACTTACTCCTTGTTCTCCAAGGAAACGTTCAAAGTCAGAAGGAGAAACGGATTGAATATACTCTTCAAGTTTTAAATGCAGTGCATCGCGAAAATGCAGATCGCGTGATGCCATCTTAAACCGAGCATCTTCAATATATGGATGTTGTTGCGGGTGTTTTGCGAAATCAATAAATAGTTGATCAACTTCCTCTTTTTCGAGCTTTCGACCAAGTTCTTTGCTACGCTTCCCGATCTCGTAAGCCAGACCGGTTTCGAATGAGGCAATACTGTTTAAAACCTCAGCATACATTGTATCTCGGGCGTTGTCATCTTCAGCTAATTTTAAAATTTGCTTGTATTCTTTGGCATTCTCTTTAAAAATACTCTGATAAATCCGATCAGTAAAGAGGGAATATTTGTAGTTATCCATGTTCACATAGCGACTTAATGCAGAGGTGAAATCTTTCCGGTATTTACTCTCCTTCATTGCAGCAGGTAAATAGTTTGCATCCCGACGATTGATGAATTTGGTTCCGCCTCCGGTTCGCTGATTTATCGTATCAAGCACAATATCAAGCATCTTGCTCCGAAGCAATTGAGCATTTTCACTTTCTTTGAGCAACATGGCAAGATTAAGGAACGAACGAAAATTAAACAAACCCAATGAAGTTGTTTTGGTCGCCTTATCAATGAGGTGACCAAATTGCAACTTGAATTCTTTCAGTTGTTTACCCTTACTTAAAATATATCCGTTGTGTTTTATTTCAGATTCGTGGGAGCTTAAATACCTTTCGATAGTTGATGTATCGACTTGAAAAAAATCGGCTATCATTTTTTTTGTAAAACGGTATTCTCCTTCAAATAACATTCCTTCAAACCCAATATATTCCTGAATGCGTTTGAGGGCATATTTGTTATTCAGTATATTTTGCCGCTCAATTCCTGAATTTGTTAAATCTTTATCCATAGTTTCTTGTTTTTCATCTTCAAAGCCTCCCTGAATATCCAGAGACGCTTCCTAATCAATTTCCTATTTGCCCGTCGAAACCCTATTCAATTTCTACCGCCTCATACTCTGCTTCACTCAACCAAAAATCAGGGGCCACTACCTTTACTTCTTCGTAGGTCAACTCATATAATTTAAAAACCATTTCGTCAAGCTGTCGCTCAAGTTTTATGGTATTTGCTTTTGGGTTGCCTTTTTTTGTTGATAGAATTTGATTGACAAGGTTTATAAATGGTTTTTGATTAGAAGTTTCTTTGATCAGTAATTTTTCTACCGTTTCCTTTTTTACTTCTGCTAATGCTTCTCCGATTTCCGGATTAAGATATTGAAAGTAAAAATTAAGTAGCGAAGAATTCAATAGGGCTAATATATAACTCAGCGATAAACTATCAGATTTGTTTGTTAAAACATGTAGATTGTTCATGCAAATAAACTGTGTTGTATCAAGGGAAGCTATTAATGAATCACCAGTTTGTCTAAGTACAATTTTCTCAATCGCCTCAAAATTTGCTGAATATCTTGGTTCAGCTAACCAATCACCAAATTTTATCCAGCGTTTACCATCCCAGTTTATTTTATACTTTTCAATATCTCTACCTCTAAGAAGCCTTCTATACGAATCATCTACTTTTAGTTCTGAATCGAATATTCTATTTTCTACACAATGTCTGTCTTGTTTTGGTTTACCCTTACCAACTTGATAGGGTTTCATACCTACCACAACATTGCAGAATTCGCTGATTTTATATGTATTATTCTTAATTGAATCAATTACTTTCTCAATTTTCTTGTTACTAAAGATGTTAATTACTTCACCATTATGTTCTTTCCATTTATCTTGATTATGTGCAATTTTCAGTATAGAATCTGTTGTTTCGTGAATAAATACATTTACTTGATTTTGTGCAACATAACCCTTTCTGAAAATTACTACTTCTGTATCGACTACTGCATCAAAAACAGACTTGTGATAGTGCGATATATTAAGGATTGCATTATCTGCTGTTAAGAATTTTCGTATTTTGATTAGCTTTAAATTTGTGAGCCATGTATTTGGAATTATGAAAGAAAGAACAGCACCATACTTTAACAATTCAAAACTTTTTTCAGTAAAAAACAGGAAACTTTCAGGTTGATAATCTTGATGTTTAAAGATCTTTTTAAACAACGTTTTTTCTTCATCTGTAAACTTTGCTCCATAAGGAGGATTCCCAATCACCACATCAAAACCTTCTTTGATATCAAACATCCATTCGAGGTCAAAAAATGGTGATGATTCGTTTTGGTCATAAGGATCCCAACTTGCCAATTGTCGGGCAGTTTGGTTTTCCCAGCCATCGTTTATTAAAAGATCAGCAATCCGATTTCGTAATTCCTTATCTTGTTCACGTAGTTTACGTTTTGTTGCTGGAACCTTAGCACTAAACAATTTGTGGCGTACCTTTTTTAATTCGGCTTCCAGTTTTTTAATCTCCTGATTATCGTAAAGACTCCCTGTAAAATCGCCAACTTTGGGTTTATTAATACCAATGAGTGTATTTGCAGCAACAAATTTGGTTTCGAGGTTGGGTAAAGGCCGTATTCCAAAATTTTCTTTGGTCTTGTCAATTTTTTGGTCAACAATTAACGAAATAAAAAACCGGAGTTTCGAAATCTGCGTTGCGATGGATTGAATGTCAACGCCATAAATACAGTTTTCGATTAAGTACAATTTACGACCATAATCCAGTTCGTTGTTTTCGAAAGAATCTTCAATATCTTTTATTTGTGTTTTCAGTTCTTTTATACTTTGCTCTCTAAAACGAACATCATCAATCTCTTCAAGGCTTTCAATTGCTTTGTTTACCCTGTCGATTTGCCGTTGTTCCCATTCGGTATTTTTCGGGTCAATTTTGTGTAGCACATGTACCATTTTTTGTAATATCCCCATCGGAAATGCTCCTGAACCACAAGCGGGATCAAGAATGGTGCATTGGTCTAATGCTTTGATTAGCTGTTTTTGTATCGCAGGATTGTCCTGAAACGGGTTTATCGTATCGTAAGAAAGTAGTTGGTGCAGCATTGTATCCAAAGCATCCTTGCTTTGGTCAACAGTAGCAGTACCCAAAGCATCCTTGCTTTGAATAATCCCGAAGCTGGAAGCAGTTGAAACAGAGATCCCGAAGCTGGAAGCTTCGGATACGATGCCTGCTTTCGCCGGATTTTGTCTGATGTAATTTCGAATTGCAGCTAAAGCCTGCCCATTTCTAACTATATGGTCATAAGATTCGTGCATCCATAATTGCCCATTGTTTCCGGTTCGTTTGTTTATTTCATTTGCAGTAAACGACTTCCACGAATGGCAAATTTGTGGTAAAGTATGTTCATTTAATGGTTTTACCAGAATATGTACATGGTTTGGCATAACCACCCATTCATCAAGCTCATACCTTGAACCTTGAAAGTATTTAATGGCATTTGCAACAATTTTCGCGTTTTCAGCATCTCTTAAAACACAAGCTCCGTAACTGGCATTCATCCATCCTTCAACACGTTCTGAAAACAAGCGATGGTATTCTTTCCAGTCGTCCTTGGTGAATTCATTTTTGGTTTTTCCTTTATGTTTGAGCTTCCATATTTCACGATCTTTTTTCAATTCTTCAACTTTATCCAAAGGAATTGAATCGGAAAGACGGAAGGTTACAAAATACCAGACATCTTTTTGATGCCAGTGAGGAAGGTTGCCATTGTGGATATCAATCTCCGAATCAGGATCAAAGAAAGTACCCACCGTACCCAAAGCATCCTTGCTTTGGTCAATCCCGAAGCTGGAAGCTTCGGATACACTGGAAGCTTCGGGAACAGCCGTAAGCTGGAAGCTTACGGTACTTTTCAGGTAAGCAACAAGACTTTCATCCACCATGTAATTCACAATCTCACGTGGAGTATAGAATGAGCCTGTTTGTTTTCGTGCCGTTGTTTTTGTTTCCGGATTGTAACTTGCCAACAGGTTTTCGAACACTTTACCAAGCAACTCAGGGTCGAGGGCAACGTCTTCTTCAATTGGGGTGTTCTCAGTAATAGTAAATTTATACGATTGTAAAATTTCGAGTAATCCTCTGGTCTTTGCATTTTTATATACCTTATTGCCAAAGTCATCGCTTAAATCAACATCTTCTTCTACATCAAAAAACAGGTAATCAGGCACAACCAACAGGTTATCGTCACGATCTGAGAACCCATCGTTATAAATAATGATGTCGCCACCCTGTTTTCCTTTTATTGTGGGGTGTGGTTTGTCTAAACATTCAAAGAGACCGCCATTCATAAACGGCACAACCTCTTCCATGAGTTGTATAAAATAATCAGGAGCCTTAAAATACGATTTGTAACGCATCAGGTTGGTTACATTTTGATGTTGCCCATCGCCACGAAAAGCACGCTTCCCCATTTCCTGATTCAAGGTTGCAAAAAATAGGTTCTGTAAAATGGCACGGTAATACGGGCTATTTTGTTTTCCGGTAGCAAAAATGCCCTGTGGTTTTTGTGGTGTAAAATCTTTGATCAGTTTATTGGCAATGAACTTTTCATCAAAAAGCTGCTCCGGAATTAATTTTTTCTCTTTGATAAACCAGATAAACAGGATTCGGGTGAGCAATCGAATCACATTCTTTCCCTTGTGTTCCTTAATAGCTTCATCGAATTTTTCGTTGGTTTCAAAGTCAAAACGGTTGGGCGTATTTGGGAAAGTCACCTCTTTAATCGCCCAAAAATACCAGTTTTGTAATTCGTTGTAAAACTTCTTATTCAGGATAGAAACACTAAATACCTCTTGCCAATACTTGTATAAAGTCGAAAATGAGTCAACAGTATTTTTTCCTGATGTTGGGATCTCCAATTCTTTCAATATTTCGAGATGTCCACGGTGGGGAGACTGAATATTTACATCACGTAAAACAGAAACTTTACCAGACTTTTCACCTTCACGCCAACCTTGTTTATATTTTAGTCGTTCGGTATTGGCAAATGCAATTTGGCCGTCGTATTTAAAAATTACAACTACCGGAGTATAATGAAATTCCCGGTTGAACGCCCGTGACATTTCGGCTAACTGTCCACGTGTAGGCAATAATCCATTACTCCGCTTTTTGAGGGTTACTCCAAAAATCAGGATACCATCGTAATCAGAATGGATGTTTGATACGTCAGGACTTTTGTTTCCGGCAAAAGCGGCATCGTCAATCATACCCAGAATGTAAACATCATCCATGAGTTGAAAGGCTTCATTATCGCGGTATGTTGAAGACAGGATATTTTTTGCAGAATCAGGTTCGTCTGCAAGGTAATTTACCGGGACTTTTAAATCTTTGAAAAATGATTTTAGTGCGCTTAGAAAGTCAGATTGATTGAAGGCGGATAAGTTCATATTTTAATTATTTACTAAGAACCAAGTGATTAAGTCGAAATTGTCGGATTGAAATTTATCGTTTACTTTTAAATTCTGTTTCATACGTTGAACAGCATCTTTACTACCATGCTTCAATTTTGCGAGAATATCTTTGGTTTCCTTCCCCATTACTTTTTTAGTTGATCCATCTTCCTGTATTTCTTCCGCTGAAGATTGTTTTTCCAACCACTGTTTAAAAGCATTTACCAATTCAGTTATATCAGTTTCTTCACCTTTATCAACTCCATCGGTTACATAGCGAGGTTTATCTTTGTGAACGGTAAGGGCATCCAACACTTCTTTTTGATTTAGCAGAACCAATTCGCCACTCATATTTATATAAATCAAATCGTGGATCTGATAGATTTGATTTCTTTCCTTCGGTTTTTTTGCCGGATAACCCAATAAGGCAATAATTCCCTTTTGAGGACAGACACCCGATTCTGCAATAAAACCTGTATATACGCCCTGCGGCATTTGTTCGTATTTCCGTTGTT